>JBAZRN010000011.1:0-24332 GCA_041663325.1 Candidatus Absconditabacterales bacterium
GTAAACAGTTGATGTCTTCATAGTAGTCGGTGGTGGTAGAACTCACGTCTGCGATAGTCATGTAAACGTAGGTGTTCCGCCTCATCCACCGCCTCATCATCAAGGAGATGATGGCGCAGATTTAGTTGTTACAGCGAAACTTCACGTTATTCCACCAATATCTAAAATCGCTGCGGTTTGAATAGAATACGAGCTGGAAGAAGTTAATTTTATTTTTACGGTATCTCAACTGTAAACAGTTCATGTCGTAGAAATAAAATTCCCGGTATTATTTAATTGATACGTCCCACCGGTGATAGCAATCTGACTGCCGGTGTATATTCAGTGTATAATTATTTGATTAGAAATATATTCAGTAGTCAATTCTGCACTGTTAACTGAGTTGAATATAAATATATCTGGCCAAATATCTCGTAACAAAACGAAATTTCACGTCTGAGAAAAATCAGAATTTTGTCAAAATATATCAAATGATCTGACTCTTCGATAATAAGTATCTCATGAAAACAGATTCAGACTACCTCATGTGACAGAAATGATTCACGTCAAAATTACATTACTCATCCCGCTATCATTGCTTACTTCATAATAATATCCGCTCATTCATCAAGTGTCTACAGAAGCATTCCAAAGCAAATTAACACTTCACGAAATATTCGTTCAAGAAATCGGTGAGAGTAATAGAGGTACACTTGGACTTGTAGTATCTAAAATAATGCTTGCTGTATATAGTTGAGATTGTTTTCCGATAGTATCAAAGAAAATCACGCCAACGTTTTTCACGTCATCTCACGTGGTCAGTTGAACAAAAACATCCAATCACGTCAGTCAAATATTTCATGTAAACACGCCAATCATATCAGCTCAGCTTAATTGATATGTTCCCATCTTAGAAGCAGACAATCTTAGATAAACTCAGGTAGTATTCGTTATACCTCATGACAAAAAGACAATTGATCCTGTCGCAGCAGCAGTTAAATTAAATAAAGTAGTATACGCATTAATTCTTTTTCAGCTTACCGTTTTCCCGCTCAATGAGACCAACGAATCTCATCACTGTATAATGGCATTTTTTATATCTGAATAATTCAAATCTGGTCTATATGACCATACTAATGAAGCTAATCATGCTACATGAGGAGTTGCCATAGATGTACCATTCGAATAATCATAGCCATTAGCCAAAACCGTACTATAAATGTTTTCTCCCGGCGCTCAGACATGGATGCTCCCAGAGCTAAAATCTGACCACGAGGTGAGTACATCATTTTGATCGGTTGCTGCTACTCAGAGAATATTGTCAAGTCATGTCCAACAACTCGTCGTTGCAGAAAAATCGGATGGAGTAGAAAAGTATCCGCTAAGATGTTCATATCAATCATTACCGGCAGCAGCAATCACCAGTCCTGGAAAGTCTCTGATAGTTTCATACAGGAATTGATCCCAATATCCCCGATTATCAATACATCATGTTGCTCATCATCACCGGCTTGCATTAATTATTTTTGCTCCGTTGTATTTTGCGAAATTGATTCATTCTATAATATCATCAGTAAAAAGATATTGCCCGCTTCATGCTCTGATAGCCATTATCTTTACATTAGGATTTACACCGACAACACCGGTAGCATTATTCATACTTGCTCCAATTGTTCATGCGACATGACTTCCATGAGAATCATTTCCATTGGGGAAAGGATCATTATCTCCCGTTTCATAAAAATCATACCCATACAGGCATCATCACAAATTCGCTCAGGTATAACTTACACAATTTACACCGCTTCGCATATTATGCATCAAATCAATATGATTATAATTCACTCCAATATCTATTACCGCAACAATTGTTCACGTAGTAGCGGCATTTCCATTTCAAGAAAAAATATCCATCGCTTCGTTTCGATGAATGTCTGCGCCGCTGATTCCTACCGTACCATTCACATTTTGTCAGCCATTTTTGAGTCATCGTAATTTCGCAAAATCCGTATCATTTGGATTGGCCATTTGTATTTTATAAACAAAATTAGGCTGAGCATATTCTACGTTTGGATCAGATTGTAATTGAATAATTTTTTGTTCAACGCTTTCATTTCCTTCGATGGTCATTACTGCAATATTGTTATTTGATAGCATATCAATGGCTGCCATATTTTCCTGTGCCGCAAAATTTTGAGCGCGTAATTTTCATCATGAAGTTTTTAGATTTATTTTCACTGATTTAAATTTAACGATAACTTCTCCTGGAGCGTATTTCATGTCTTGTTTATGTTTTGTTACAGAAATTTTTGTACCTGTCGATTGCCCAAATGTATATTGAAAATTGATCGCCACCAGACCCAAGACAAAAAAAATAATAACCATTTTTTTTACGCCAAACATAATTTGCATATATCAAAAATATAAAGATATGGCATAAACCATATGATAAAAAAAATATTTTTCAAGTGTATTGTTATAGAGATGAAAATAAAAAAGCCCTACAATTTCTTGCAGGGCTATTTTTCTATAGTGCAATCTAATATCTAAGCTCTAAAGTCTAACAACTATTGAGCTCTCATTAACATCAACATAACATATCCTCTAAGTTCTTTCATGTTTTCTGGATCGGTAATATTATTCATAATACTAGCGAGCTTAAGCGCTTCGAGATGATTGATGTAATAAGGTTGACCGTCATTATATAAAGTACCATAGAGTGCTCTAGAAAGCACGGTACCAAATTCAGCTCTTGTTACTTCATTATTTGGATAGAAGCTTGTCATATCTATCCCCATAAGTCCAAGCTGACAAGAAAGCTTGATATATCATTTCAACTCAGCAGATTCGTTAGCAATATCATCAAATGCACAAAGCGCTCATGTATTAGGAGTTTTTCCAAGTACTTTTACAGCATAATTAACCATCATTTTTGCCATATGAGACCTGATAAGATTTCATTCCATATTTGCTTGTTGAATAGTGTTCATGGTAGTGATACCAATACCATAAGCATAGAGATACGCATTATTTAGCTCAGTAGAGAATAGAGATCATACAATAGATCAATTTAGATTTGATGTATCTCACGTAGCTGATGTGTTATTGCCCGTGGTTACCGTAGTGGTGCATTTGCCATCATAGAGGCTAGGAGATAGATCTCCATTTGGACAAGTATCTTTAACTGCTGATCATCAACCGCCGCCTCATCATCCGTTTGATGTTTGTTGTGCGACACAAGAATTTCAAGACTTATCATATCCTGCGCTACAAGTAATTGCACAGGTAGTAGAATTTACCGTACCATGTAATACTGAAGCAGGACTACAAGGCAGAGTGACGTTCAATCCATCAGAAAGTCCATTCGATGAATCAAAACTTCATTCGTAAGTTGAAGAAGTCATCGAACGCATACCAAACGATATGCCAAATCCAGCGAGCGTCAGAAGTCAGAAAACTATTATTATTTTTTTCATTTCAGGGCAAAGTTATAAAGCTAAAGCTATCTAAAATTTTCTTCTGTGCTGATTCCATACGTCGTCGTATATACTCCTCATGCACCTGTTGGTATTTTGTAAAAGAGATCTAAATATACTTGTCTTCATCATAAAGTAACGTCATGATCTAGAGCGCTGATATCACTGCTTATCGTAGTATATGCAGTGCCTGTCAATGTTACTCCTGTGCTGTAATCATTTGTTCCGCCTTCGGAAACTCTGACAAGTGAATTAGTAGAAGCAGCCATGGTAGAAGCTCCATTACTTCGATCTGCTAATTTAAATTTAATAAGATTCTCAGTTAGGCTATTGATAGTAAGATAAAATCTAAAGTGATATCCGCTAATATATCCTCATCAAGCTACAGGACTTGTTACTATTCTTTCGAGAGAATTTACGGAGATGCCACTAGCTGCTTTGGCTGTAGTGAAAGAAACAGTATCAGTCGTGATGTTGCTTCATTTAGTGAGTTTTACTTCAGCGATGTATGTTTTCCCGGCAGTTAGACCAGTTAAACTCTGAGGAGAACCTAATGATACATATGATCAGTATGTTCAGTTATTTAATTTAATCCTATATTGTTGATTATCTGGCGCTACGTCAGATGTCCAATACATAATCGCTCATGTATCTGTAATGCTAGCTACATATAAACTTGTGATATCTGAAACTGTTGAATCTGGTGGTGTGCTCATTACTTGATAAGAAACAGATTCTTCATCATAATTTCCTGCAGCATCCGTCACTCTTACCGTATAGGTATGAGCTCAAACCCCAGTTCATAATGGTACTGATATTTCATTTCAAGAAGTATACGCTGTTGATACTCAATTTATTCTTACTGTTCCATTTTCATTAGCACTTCATGTCCATGTAGCAGGAACATCTGCTTCATTATATGATGAGTTGATTGTTCCAATCATTGTTAATATAGGATCGATAGTATCTCATACAGCTGTTTTATTGAAACTATTATAGGTAAATGTTCATCGTCCATTTGCAGCATTTTTAGCATGAACATAAAGAATATGTGGTCAGTTAGATAGAGCAGAAACATCTATAGATCCATTAAAATTTTTAGTTGTTGTTCCACTAGCTGCTACTACCAAATCAGTACCATCATCATCAGTTCATATCACATCAATAAAATATTCCACTTGAGAAACAGACGAAAGTCCTGTATTTATTGCTTGTCCTGCAATACTCATAGTAGTGTTTGCATCAACTGGGATATTGAAGGTAACGGTAGGACTTTGTGTATCTATCAAGAACGTATCGCTTGCATAACTGGTAGTTGTATTATTGACTTCATCAATTGCTCTTACTTCTACAAGATGTGATCCATCAGCTAATGTATCTACAGTAAAGGTATATGTTCATGTTCATATAGCTCATGTCCAAGAACCACTATCTATACTATATTCTACTCAAGAGATATTTGTCAAATTGTCAGTAGCTGTTCATGTAAAGGTTGGAGTGTTGTCATTGGTCGGATTTGGAGATAATGGTGTAATATAAGCTACTGGTTTAGTGAGATCTATAGTAAAGCTAGAAACAGCTGTAGTTGTTGATTCATTACCAGCATAGTCAAAAAAGGAAATAGAGATGTTGTTATGTACTCACTCTTCAAAGGTACCCAATGGTATGGTATCAGCGCCACTGTTTATTGGCGTTATGTTTACAAAAAACACTCCTCCGCTATATACATGGATATGTCCACTAGCTTCTGTTGTAAGAATTCCAATAGTAGGAGTAATCCCAGTTCATGGAGTTGTGACTCAAGTCAATACTACAGGAGCTGTTGGTGCAGTGTTATCTGTATTTAATAAGAATCATCCTGTATAACTTATATTGTTTAATACATCAACTCCTTTGATACAAAGATAGTCTGTATGATCTCAGGTGATAGTAAAATCATCACCGTTTGTAAAAGAATAAGCATACGTATCACCACCATCACAAGTAACATCGGCGCTAAATCCATACGCTTGAGAAAGTACACCGTTACTATCACTTGCTGTTATATTAATAGTATCTGTTTGTACTGGTCATACAGCTGTGCCATTATCGATGGTAAATGTAGGTCATGCTTGGTCTATTTCCAGCGTTCCTGCATTAAGTTCATCTGTCATTATATTTAAAGCATAATCTTCTGCTCATGTTACTATAAAGGTTCCTGTTCCATCTGTCAATCATGTTACATCAATAGTTCCTTCCCAAATTGTAGGTGTCGCATCTATATATCCATTAGTGTGTCCTGCTGCACCGCTTGGTGTGACTGCATATCATGTTCCTCCTGCTGACAAACTAACTCTTGGAGGAATTGATGTATACATTCAAGCTCAAGTCTCTGTAAACGTTACCACGACATTCACGGTTCAAATACCAGAAGGATCAGGTGTGCCAACTGCGCTTACTACTGTTGGTTTAACGGTATCCCACGTAAGTTCCATAGTATCATAACCCGTGTTTCCAGCGTTATCCGTTACAAGTAATCCGATGGTATATGTTCAGTTTGAACTTGCATTGGAAACATTTAAATTTGCATTACTATCACCACCAGGAGTTGTCAATGTTCATAATCAGACATCTTCATTGAGCCATAAATAGCTAGCAACTCATGCGATATCTCAAGTTACATTTCCTGTTATAGTCAATGCATGATTGGTAATCATATCTGCTCACACATTTACTTCGGGTGCTGAAATATCCCAAATTAATGTAAGCGTATTAACTCATGTATTTCATGATGCATCAGTAGCTAATAATTGGATAGTATATGTTCCTTCTTGACTAGCAGTTATTGTAGTCCCTAGAGCAGTAGGAGTTCAGAAATCAATAGTACCTGTTCATGATATTTGAGACCACGAATAAGAAGCAATAACTCCAGTATCAGTAACTGTTCAAGTTTGAGTAAATGTAGAATTTGTTATTCAAGTACCCATAGCAGCTACTATAGGAGCCTGAGTATCTGTTACATTAACTACTCTAACTACTTCTGTAGCGGCATTCCCCAGCGTATCATCAGCATTATAGGTAACAGCATATGAACCAACAACCCCAGTATTGACATTACTCACTGCAGAAAGATTGCCTGATATATCTCCCTCTCTAGCATCCAAAACAGTAGCTCAAGCATCACTATATGTTGTTCATACTTCTATCGTCACGGGAGATGAACCATTAAGAGAAATCACAGGAGCTGTTGCATCCCGAGTTAATGTCATAGTATCAGCACCTGTATTCCCTAGAGTATCCGTAACCAACAATCCAATAGTATAGGTGCCATCGCTATCTGCATGCATTGTAGTCCATAAACTACCAGTAGATCAGAAAGAAACTCCCGTTCATGATATTTGATACCATAAGTAAGAAGCAATAACTCCAGTATCTGTTGCTGTAGCTGTTCAATGCTCCAATGTCCCACTCCAAAGTTCATTATTTCATGCATTTACTGTAGGACCTGTATTGTCTACAGTAAATACAGTGTCAGAAAGATCTCCTTCTAGAAAACTACCTTCTTTTGTAACAAATATCTTATATCCACTAGAATCTCCGCCTGCAGTTGTGGTATCCCAAGAGAATGATCCACCTCCGCTATTAGCTACGCTTCCCGAAATAAAATGAAAATCTCCGATACTACAACTTCCGAGACAATAATAAATATCCACATTACCAGTAGCCGCATTAGTGGTCCAAGTAATGTTGTTTGTCCCGCTTCGTGCTTGACCGCCATTTGGACTTACTACCGTAACAGTGGTTATTGCGGCATGTGCTTGTAATGCAACACCAAAGAAAATACCTACGATGAATAATCCCATCAATCCAGAAAATAATTTCTTAAATCCTTTTTTCATAATTTTATTTTTATAAAAAATTAAAAAAATAATATAAACGTACATATTGTATGCATAACTATATATAGTATATAGAGAGATATTCAAACTCAAAAGCTAATTTATTATGCCATTTTTTATTTATGAGATAGAATAGTAATTGACAAGTATTGTATAGATTGATATTTATATGCCTTTTTAGTTTTTTTATAATCAACCGTTTTTATAATCTTCCTTTGAAAACAAAAGCTACATCAATAATATATGAATGTTGCGGATTTCGTAGTATACCAAAAATACAAAGAATTCGTAATTAAGTAATTATCTAATTTTTTATCTATTTATAGAATAAAGGATGAAACAAACATTAATTAATCTGACTAAGGGATTCGTGGGAGAATCTCAGGCAAGGAACCGCTACGCCATCTACGCAAGTGCTGCTAGAAAAGAATGATATTTTCAAATCGCAGACATTTTCGAACAAACCGCAGAACAGGAAAAAGAACACGCATCACGATTTTTCAAAATGATTCAATCAGTTAAAAAAGAACTTGGTGAAGATATGGATGAAATTGTTGTAGATATGGGAGCCTTTGTAAAAGTTTGAACGACACTAGAAAATTTGCAATACGCTATCAATGGCGAACATCATGAAAATAATGATCTTTATCCATGATTTGCCAAAATAGTTGAAGAAGAATGATTCCCAGAAATAGCTGCAAGAATCAAAAGCATCTCTCATGCAGAAGAGCACCACGAAGCGAGATATCAAGCATTGCATGATCGTTTAGCGGATGGTACCTTATGGGCGAAAGCTGAAGATATTGAATGGATGTGCACCAAATGCGGATACGTCCACAAAGGAAAAACTCCACCAGCAAAATGTCCTTCCTGCGATCATGAAGCGAATTATTATGTAGTGAAGTGTGAAAAATATTAGTGTGATGGTTACTAAATTTTATACGATAAAATTACTCTTTATACCTGTATTAGGTTACGATTTTTTTTATTTTATTTAATTCCTCCTCTCAATATCCGACTACTATTTTTTTTGACAGTGTCGCCAAGTTGATCTAGTGAAAGCTTTTTTTCTTTGACTAGTTTTTGTAGTTTAAACCTATCGATTTCCATCGCTTCGTTTAGAATTCATAACTCCTGCAAAATATTTTTTACAGCAATTTTATCTTTGATGCTGATATTTTCTATTTGTGAAGTAGATATTTTGTAGACATTACCAAAGAGTTTGAGCAAATTATTTTTTTCTAAATATGCTATCAGCAAAACTTTGATCAATTCCTTATCATTCTTCGCTTGCGACTCCTGCTTGGACAGCGCAACATATTCGTCAACCAATCCCTTCACGGTTTTTTCGCCTAATTCGCTTCAAACTACCTCATCATCAAATTTCAAATGCGCCCATAATGGACAGAGCGAATAGTACTCACAATACTTACAAAAATTATTTTCCTTAGGTTCAAATGTTTTTTTATCCCCCATATTATATTCAAACTTCTTCACTTCAATTTCATCGATTATTTGAGAATATTTTTTCGTGACCGTAGTCAAAAGTTCATCAGTGATCTCCCATTCATCCATCAAGTCAAAATGAAGATAATGGAGTCTGGCTTTTAAATTCTTGAAATATTTCGCATAATTCTGTTGGACTCAGAGACCATATAATGTTAGTTGTTCTCTATATTCTTCTTACTCTCTGGTGGCAGATTTTTATTTGTCTTATAGTCATTGATAATAAACGTTTCTCCTTCTTTATCCAATCTATCGATGAATCCACGAAATTTTATTCCATTGTTTTCCTCCTTTTCTTGAAAGGAGGGGGACTCGAAGGGTGGAGGATTTAGTTCGAAAACAATCGATGCTTCCGTTGCCACGACACTGATTCTTTCAAACGGAGAATACGTGTCATAATAATTCCCGAGATAATGAAGTCCTCTGCGAATATAGTCTTCGAGCTGTTGTTCTCCTTTCAGTTGTAATGGTTTTTCTTTCGTTGCTTCAGTAAACTCTGTGTCTCGTTGTGTTTTAAAAACCCCCAAAACATCTTCCTTATTCGGAATTTTAAAAATATTTATCTGATTATACATCCATTCCAATGCTGCGTGAACGCTATGCCCGAGGATCAAATCGGGACTCGATTCAAATTCTTTTTCTTTGATTTTATCCACATATTTATATTGGTATTTGCGTGGACATTGGACGAAGGTCTGGGTTTGCGAGAAAGAATAGATGGACATGACTTTGAATGCAGAATGTAAAATGCTAACTTAATTTTAAGTGCTAAGTAAAGGACCTGTCATGTTATGAGCTATTGTAAATTACTATAGTTTATAAACAAACTGGTCATTCATTGTTAGTTGTTAGTTATTCACTATTAGTTAATTTATTGTCTATTGGTGGTCGCTTATCTCTACTACTTTGAATGTTGGTCAATCTAAATATCATATAGCTCTATATTTTTTATTTATTTTGAAATAGTATATATCGTTTGTTGTTGGTTTCCTTTTATGAAAATCTATTTCAACGAATTTTCCTTCGATGAGATATGCTTTAGCTTTGATATATTGTTTTTCTATTCATCTTGTTTGTACATACTCTTTGATTCATGGAACCTCTACCACACTATCGCACTTAAATACCATTTCGTTGTTAGATATTGGTAAAAGCAGTTTTTGGCAATGATTTCGCCCATGCTATCTTTTTTTGTAATTCTAGAGTAAGTTGTTTGATAGGGAGTTTGCCAATTTCTACTTTTTCATCTTGGTTGCTATATACTTTTATGCATTCAGATAAAAATTCTTGTATATCTACAAAATGTGTTTTGGAAAATTTTATGGGTTGTTCTAAGGTTATGGTTGTCATCTCTTTTATTATTATATATAAACTTATGACAATAAGTATACATATTTACGTATTTTTTTCAAGTTATATAAATAATTAAAAAAACTCCCCGAAAGAAATACCAATCGAGGAGAAATAGAGAGGAATAGTTTTTACTAAAATTTAAATAGAGACCCAATCGTTTTTTTTGTTTTTTTCAATTTTATGCGCGCAATAGTTTCAAGAGTAGTAAAATACATACGCATATGATCTATACCAATGGGACTCAAACTTTCTATCTCTTTTTTCATCTGAGTCAAAGATATATCTCCTTCGCTAGTGCAGACGGAAACCATGTCTAAAGGGACGGAAATCCCGTTGATGCTTGCTTTGGTGGCATCCATCATGGTCGCAAGAAGTTTGTTTAATTCCTCTTCCTGTTCTTTGTCTAAGTTTTTGAAATCAAGTGTTTCCATATATATTATTTTTTCGTTTTTTGTTAGATGTAACTGAATGTATATATAAGCGGGAAAAAATCAACAGCATAGGACCTGAAAAACATCAACACTGCAGCATCTTTTCTTATCTATTTCTTCTCATAAATTCTTTGCATCATAAGCATCACTCGTCATCTTAGCTCTTTCATGGAGGGATTGGAAATGTTGATCATAATGCCCGCTTTTTTGAGGGCTTGAAGATGTTTGGTATAATATGGTAGCTTTGAATCATTGCCGATACTGTAGTCCAAGAGCCGTAAAAATCTTGAAAGTACGGTACCAAACTGAGCTCTTGTCACTTCTCCATAAGGATTAAATTTTGCTTGCGGAGTAAGTCCATCTGGATGTAATCCCATCAAACCATATTCACAAGCTTTTTGGATATACCGCTTGCTTTCTTTTGATTCGTTAGGAAGATCACTAAATAAAGCACATCCCGTCGTATCATGTACAAGGACTTCATTTCTATTAAATACATATGTAGCGAAGTTTACCATCATTTTTGCTAGATCTTTTCTAATGAGCGTGCCATACATATTTGCATTTGTACATTGATTTATCGTCGTAATATCAAAACTACGCGCGCATTCATACGCTCAGTTGATCTCGGCAGAATATGCTGAACATAGTGGTAATGTAGGTTTATGCTGTATTTTGCTTTCTGGTCAGGAACAATTATTATCATAATAACTTGGTGAATAATCTATACCATCTTCATTTGCTCATGATAAATTATGTTTGGAAGTAGTGTTTAGCATACAATTATCTTGTGTAAGTGTTGACCCGCCTCCAGCTCAATTGCTCGTTACCGTACAATTTTTGGTTCACGAAACCACTTGGGTATTGCCGCAAGAACTCGTTTGGGTAAATGATGTTCACGCACAAACCGTACTTGGACTAGGAGCTCGATCATATGAGCAAGAACTATTTCCCGCTATCACTCAAATTCCTCCATAACTATCCCGAATATATCACGTCAAATTATTGTCCTTTCGGAGCAGGGAACCAGACAACCCCGTCCCATGCATATTTGTAGAAAAGTTCTCCGTAGTCCCCGCGATCAGATAATATGTTGTCGTATTATAGGTTGTCATAAGTTGTCCATAGACATTTCACGTAGTGCCGCCAAGACCGGTACAGTTGGTGAATAATCCTCCACTCAATTGCATACCGCTATATCCTGTGCTATTTATCGCTTGCAAACCCGTTAGCGTGTTCTGATCCAACGGTCGCAATCTTTCTCCTCTCTCATTATTATAATATATTCATCTGATTTTGCTAAAACATACGCCCGTGGTTCCTCAGCTTAGCTCGACGACTTCACCCGTAGTCAATGTTTTCAGACTTCTCGCCAAATACAGTCAGACTTTTTTATTTCCGCCATATTTGAAATCAATATCTGTGCGATTGGTAAAAACAAAAATAGTTGATCCAAATTGTCAGGTAAGCTGGTCATTTAAACGGAATTCCGTAGCGCCAGGCGCTGCTAAAATATATACCGTAGTTATTCATCAGAGAAAAATACCTAGTCATATAAGTCCGTGTAATAGATACTTTGGTGAGATATGTTTCATGTGAGATATGCAGACTAGAATAAAAAAACTTGATCTGGATGAATAGATTAGAAACAACTTGCACCTTCATCAGACATTTTGACGGCATTGCCAGTCCCATTACAGAAACAATAGAAATCGCCTGTGTTATTGTAAAATTGTGTTCCCTTAGGATAATCTGCTGTGTTTCCACAAGGACTAGAACCAAGTTTGATTGGTCTGATACCACCTTCTACGGTAAGCATCGCACCGCTTGTGATTGTTCCGATACTGACTTTACCATCATTGAAAACGGTAAGCGCATTGAAAGGACTTAAAATACTTCATATTCAGATTTCAAAGATGCTGTTTGATAGTCAGATATTGTATGTTCCCATAGCAAGACTATAATCTGCATTAGCATTAGTGATCGTCCCCCACCCGATCGTAGTAGATGCAACACCACTAGCAATAGTAGAATTTCCCATAGCAGTAGAATAAGTTCAAATAGCTTTTGTAGTATCTCACATAGCAGTAGAATAGTCTCAACTTGCTGTTGTATTCATACCCATTGCCGTAGAAACAACTCAATATGCTTTAGCTTGACTTCCCATCGCTGTAGAATTTACTCAATTAGCACGTGTGTTTAATCACATAGCTGTTGTATATGTTCCATTAGCTTCTGACAAATGTCCCATCGCTGTAGATCATATACCAATCGCTATTGTTGATTCTCCCATCGCTGTAGAAACGATTCCATTTGCTTGTGTTTGATATCCCATCGCCGTAGAATAATTCCCGCTTGCTATTGTGCCTTGTCCCATCGCAGTAGAACCATATCCACTGGCATGTGTTGAATTTCCCATCGCAGTTGAATAATCTCAACTAGCCCATGTAGATCATCCCATAGCAGTAGATCAAGTTCAATTAGCATGTGTTCAAATTCCCATTGCGGTTGATCCATATCCATAAGCAGTAGAAACATATCCCATCGCTGTAGAATAATCACCACTTGCAGTTGTTCCTATACCCATTGCTGTAGAAGCATATCCATTAGCATGTGTTGAATATCACATGGCTGTAGCTACTTGTCAATCGGCATGTGTATAAGCTCCTATTGCAAAAGATACTCATCAAATAGCTTCTGTATTTACTCATATAGCAAAAGAATAATTTCATCATCCTGTTGAATAATATCATCCAGCAATGGAATGATGTCATGATGCTACACTACCATATCATAGAGATGTAGATCCATCTCAAATAGCTTTTGTACCAGATCCCATTGCGGTTGATCAGTAACCATATGCATTGATTAAATTTCCAATTTCTAATGTCTTGCCTTGGATCTTTCCATTGACGCCATTCAAAAATATCCCCGTGATTCCGCTCTGATTACCATCATCAGTCAGAATAATGTTCTGGATATATTGTGTCGCGTTGGTCAGCGCAGTATTGATGCTCGTATACGCAAATGCGAAATACACGGCAGAGACGCCGAAGAGAAAAAGTACAGCGTACTTGAGTGAAGAAAATGATTTGTGTGAATGGGTTTTCATTATCAAAATTGAGAGAATAAAAATAAACTTATCTAATTATACCTCAAAACGTAAAAAAAAGCAAATTTAAATTTTATCCTCACTTAGTCCTCTTTGTTATTGCGTTTTATTCAATTTTCGTGAGATGAAAAAGCATTGAAAAATGAGGGAATATTGTTATAAGATAGAGGGTTTTATTCCTAATGAAGAATAATATGTTTACAAATTATGTCCATTTTCTTTTAGAAAAAGCAATTTATGAAAAAGATGAAAATTGATATATTGTTGCCAGTGTGCCTGGATATCAATGATTTTTTTCACAATGACAAAATATAGAGGAAGCAAGAGAAAATCTCCTAGATGCTATGGAATCAGTTATTTTCCATAAAATCCAACATAATGATAAAAAGATAATCAAAGAGATAAAGTCTTTTACTTCAGTGCAACAATTACAAAATGCCTAGATTAGTACCACTGAAGCCAGAGGAGGTTATAGAAAAATTAAGAAAATTATGATATATATGACCAGAAACATGAGGAAAACATTTGCACATGACCAAATGATCAGATATAATTCCTATTCCGATACATTGAGGACAAGAAATATGAGTTGGTCTAATTTCTAAAATCATTAAGGAGGCATGAATTTCTAGAGATGAGTGGATAAGTTTATAATAGCACCTATAGTTCAAAACAATTTTACTGCAACGAAACCTTGAATACTATCCATGTAGTACCTCCTGTCACTGGCAAGAAACAATATCATCACGAAAGATTTTCTCTAAATTGCTGACTTCATAATCGAATATATAATGGTCTAGATAATTTTGCGTAGGTAGCTTTGAGCATTTCACATTTTTGTTTTCCATCTACTGATCGTCGTTGATTTCGCTGTTGATGAGTCCAAAGATCCATATCCGACATCCCAGGGTTGATATAGTCTCTCTGGCTTCGTCCCATGATCCATGGAGTATAATTTCTATGGGTATTCATCACTAACGCATTGGGTTGTGTAATCTTAGAGAGATTTTTAATTGAAATAAATTCTTCCTGACTGATCAAGGGAATAGCATGATCGTTTACATATACTATATAATACGTACTCCATCCAAGAAGCCCAATGAATATCAAAGACGTCCAAAGACCTGAACGAAGCTGAAAAACCTTGAACAAAAAATATGCCGCGAATATAACAACAAAAGCGTCGAGAAAAACCAGTGTTCTATTATAATTTACCAAAGATAAAAGTATCCAAACTATTCATACACCATATCACACTAACCATACATCAAACTTTTTTAATTTGATCCTTCGTCACGCGCCTAATATACTCAATATAATGATGGGTCGAGAATATTTGAGATACAGTATCGGCGTAATAAAATCTCATCCGCTGCCATCTCCCACGGCTTTGACCGCTTCTGTCATGATGCGTCCTCGCAAAGGGATATAGATGAGTAATGCGCATCCACCTGCTATTGTTCGATACACTATTTTTTTCCATGGCAATGTTTTCGTAGTTATCCATTCAATGATTGTGCTTATGGCGAGTATTGCTCAGACATAGAGAGCAGTATGCTTATGCAACAAAATAAGCAAGAAAAAGAGTATGCTCTGAAATAATACTTTCTTCTTCTCTCATAAAATTAAGATCAATATCATTATACTGACTCCCAATGTTTGTTTGAAATATCATCGATAGAACACTTGATATTGAATGATAGATGTCCGATACAGTAGAGCTGCAAACACTCCTCGTCGAAGATTTTTGGATTTAGTCTTGAAGTACCAAAATAATAATACACCAGGTATGAGGTTGATAATTCCTATCCCTCGAGTCAACATTCGATCAAAGGAAACTCAGAGTTTATTCCCAAGGGCAGCGAGTATTCACAAAAGCGGTTCATGTCTGACTCGCTGAGGAAGTAGAGAAAAATCCATCGAGGTAATGACATTTCGATAATGAGAAAAAATCTCTTTATACATTCCTGGATCATAACCCAATGGAACCATTGAATATGTAAAATATCGAAGTCTAAAAAGTCATAAAACTGCTCATATCCCGAGGATGATGTAAGGAAGTTTTGTAGTGAAAAATGTTCTTCTCATAAATTCTTTCATGGCATGATTGAGTGATTAAGTGAAATACTATGTGCATAGTACATATATTATACTTTATAATCAACCCCATCCTAAATTTTTGACAAAAAAACTTTTTTGGCTATAATAGAGTCCTATTACATTTATTTTGGATTATAGCGATGAATTTAAATCTCTTAGACTTACTCAATCAAATCAAAAAATTTGCCATGCAGGAGACGGGAAATATATTTTCATTAGTGGCATATTTTCTGCTTGCTATAATAGTTCTGAGCCGATATTTTAGCACTTCATTGAGTAAAAATAATCCAGATTATGATATTTATGTATTGGTGGCGACATTAGCATTTATCCTTATTATATGGACCATCACAAGAAGGATTCCCAGAGATATATGAAAAATAAATATAGGTATCGCGCAAGTCAATCTTCTGAATACTTCTATGGAAAAGCCATTAGACGGAGAGCAAAAACTCAGTATCTCCACAGAGATTTCAAATTATATCTACAATTGTTTGAGTCACAATAAACAAGAATTATTGATGGATCAGTATCTAAACTTTTTTAGGCTTCCCTCAAGGATTACCGTCAATTATGCAAATTGTGATGAAACTGTTGATAAGCTGGATATCGATATGCTGATACGATGAGTATGTAGATATCATGAGCAAAAGATTTTCATAGATTACAAAGTAGCGACCAGAAAACGCATCAACTCAATATTTTTCGACAAACTAATCAACGACATAAACGCATATCCCGAGATACAATTTGATTTTTCGGGACAAGCAAATCTCGAGTTCAATAAATTTATCCATATGGTTTCCTATTTGAGCATTATCTATAAAAGCTTAGAGCTAATGAATACGTCACAGTATCAAGAAGTAGAAAAGATGATTTTGCATGCATTGAATTGTTTGAATAAATTATACGCCGACGTGTCAGATCAAAGTGTAAATGAATGAGATAAGGACGTAGTAAAAATAGAAATCTTGATGTATTTCATTCTGGCAAAAAATTATTTTAATCGGGCAAATTTCCTTATAGAAAGCTTCGACTACAAAAATGAAGCCAATGCAAAATTAGATCAATGCACAGCAGCGACGGACAAAGAAATGGATCTTATCAAAAAATATCTTGAAAAAAAGAAGTACGGTTCGCTCTACGAACAAGTGGAATTGGAGAACGCGTATATCTATTCATTATGACAGTTATGAAAAACGCAAAACAAAAAAACAATCAACAAGCAGTTGAAAAAAGTAGACGTCATCTTAAAAGACAAATATAAATTCGGCTTAGTAAAAGCGTTTATCGAAACAATATTCAAAGATGTAAGTGATGCGAAAAAACATTATGAAGAAGCGTTAAAACAGAATCCAAACAATACAGTCGCTTTACGCGGATTGTGATTGGTAGAATATGAAACAGGAAATTTTAGCAAGGCACACGCATATTTAAACAAATTAAATTCAATTTCACAATTCCACATTTTTCAGCCGCATCTCTTTGATCTCAAACTTCAAAAGACACTTTACAAAATCGATGTAAAAAAATGATATATATTCTGAGCTATAAAACATTTGTTCTTACTGACAAAATTCAAGATGGAGAATAAAAAAACGTTAAAGAAAAATTATGCATTGTAGTGGATATAAAGGATTTTGGAGGCTCTATCAGCCTCTTTTTCTAAAACGGAAATAAAAAAAGGAGATGAAATACATCTCCTTCAACGGTATTGCGGCAGTTATACGGTAGCGGTTTCGTAATGATATTCTTCAACATTAACCGGATTGTTTATCGGCCAATTTGTAAACACATTGGTTGAATAGTTTGTTAAACAATCATCCACCAGCTGTTTGTAATTTTTATTGTTGGTGTAGGTTTCCAGTACTTCCGGCGTTGTTGCCTTGATATTAGCCATAGTTGTAGTAGCAACATACAACACGATTATTTTAACCACACCAAATCTTTAAAAAGATAAAAGCCCCCAACAGAAAAAGGAGCTTTTAGTAGATTTTTTTCTGTCTATTTATTTAGTCTCTACATAATCAAACAGCAACCCATTGAATGGGATAGCGATCATTTTTGCAAATTCTGTCCTTGTAACATTTCTGGTTCCTTCAAACTTATAGGCACCGTTTTTTTGCGGGATTCATGAGATGAATCATAATGTCTCCGCCTCCCTAATGCTGGTATAATATGGACTTGATAGTGAGATGTCCATTATCTTGGTTGGTCCAGAAATATCTATACGTCCTGTCATGATAGCATGATAAGTCATCATAATTTTTTGGATGATTTCATTTCTTGATATAGGCGTGTCAGGATTTATATATTTCTTGTTGTTTTTGACCGTATAGAGACCATCAGTCAGTCACTTAGTATATGCATACGTAGCATACCGGCTAAATCGATGAGTAGCTTTAACATCTGCAAAGATGTTTGCATAAGGATACGCCTTATCTTCAGACGTGATAGTAAAATCATTGAATGCCAATCCCATGATTTTTACTAATGTCTTCTGCGCTTCTGCTTTAGTGATGTATGCATTGGGGCTATATTTCCATTGTCCTTTTCTGGTCATTGTTCCTCTATGCAGACAGCTTAGACGCATGAGTTCTATATAAGGATATCATCGTTGACCAGTAGTATCAGTAAATGGTCATCTCTTGATATACTTTTCATCTGTATATTTACATGCTTTTCCTGGTGTTAGATGCGTGCCTACACATGTACCATCATAATAACTCAATGAATAATCTATACCACTGGCATTGGCGCCTGAGAGATTAGAGGTTGAGATCGGATTCCGTTGACAATAATCTTCGACAATTTCCCCTCATCCTCATCCTCCACAGCTTTTGGTTCAGCTAACAATTTGGGTATTTCCACAGACGCTGTTTTGAGTAAATGAGAGTCCGGCGCACACCGTATCTGGACTTGGACTTCGCGCGTCACTGCATCCGCCGCTTCATGCTACTACACCGATTCCGCCATAACTATCCCGGATATATCAGCTTAAAATATTATTTCCTCGAATAAGCGATCCATCCAGTCATGTCCCATGTGTATTTGCAGGAAAATCATACGTCATCCCAGCTATCAGATAATAGGCGGTAGTGTTTTGCGTGATGGTGAGCTGACCATAGACGTTGCTTGACGTGCCGCCAAGACTGCGGCAATGGGTAAATAATCCTCCGCTCAATTGCATGCCGCTGTAAGAAGTATCTATCGCCTGCAATCATAAAAGCGTATTTGCGTCTAATGGCCGTAATCTTTCACCTCTCTCATTATTGTAATAGAGTCCTCTGATTTTAGCCGAACAGTACCCCGTAGTTCCTCAGTCCAAAACCACTACTTCTGGAGTAGATAATATTTCCAAGACTCTCGGTAAATACATTCAGACTTTTTTATTCCCGCCGTAGGTGAAATCAATATCTGCGCGATACATAAAAATATTAGGTCCGAATTGCCCTAAAAGCTGGTCGTCCAGACGAAACTCTGTGCCGCCTCATGTTGCAAGGACGCATATCGTGGTGATTCATCAGAGAAAAACACATATTCAGATGATTCGATGAAGATATTTTTTGGAGGGATGTTCCATGTAATCCACGAATACCAGGATAAAAATCTGATCTGTATAATAATATATTTAAAAACAATCGCCTGTCATTTGCATTCTTTGAGCTGTCGCAGTATTATCACAAAAACAATAATAATGATCAGTGTTATTGTAAAATAATGCTCATTCAGGGTAATCGGCAGTATTCCCACAAGGATTAGAAGTTATTTTTATTGCTCTGATACCGCCTTCTACGGTAAGAAGCGCATCTGGTGATGTCGCACCAGTTCCGATACCTACTTTACCATTAGCGAGAATTGTAAGAGCGTTGGCTTCAAACCCGCCAGCAGAACCCATTCATACTTCAAAGAGACTAGTGGGTAATCAGATGTTAAATTTTCCTAAGGCAGTAGCAGCGTATCAGTTGGCAATTGTATAATATCCCATCGCTGTGGAATAATTTCAAGAAGCATACGTATGATCTCCCATCGCTGTTGAAACATATCAACTAGCAGTTGTTGAATTTCCCATTGTTGTAGAATAATCTCAATTAGCATTCGTACCTCCTCCCATAGCGGTAGAATAGTTTCAAATAGCATGTGTACTTGCTCCCATCGCTATGGAGTAATCTCAACTAGCAGTTGTACTTTGTCATATTGCTGTTGAAGCATTTCAATTAGCTTGTGTTTGATATCCCATCGCTGTTGAATAATCTCAACTAGCGGTTGTACTAAAACCCATTGCGGTAGCATAAGCTCAACTTGCAGTTGTTGAAAATCCCATCGCTGTAGAAAAATTTCAGATAGCATTTGTTCCTCGTCCCATTGCAGTAGAGGATCATCAATTAGCTTGTGTTCAATTTCCCATCGCTACAGAAGAACCTCAATTAGCAATTGTATAATATCCCATCGCTACAGAAGAAACTCAATTCGCATGCGTGGTATTTCCCATCGCTGTAGAAGTATCTCCATTAGCCTGCGTATTTCCACCCATCGCTGTTGAAACTGATCAATTGGCTGTTGCACCGCCACCCATTGCTGTAGAATAGTCTCAATTAGCTTGTGTTCAATTTCCCATCGCCGTAGCATTGGTTCCGCTTGCACTTACTCAGGCACCTAGAGAAATAAATCAGTAAGAAATAATATTCCCATTGATTCCATTGAGAAAGATTCCAGTTAATCCGCTTTCATTACCATCATCTGTCAGCGCTATCTTTTGGATGTATTGTATGGAATTAGTCAGTGCGCTATTTATGTTCGTATACGCAAATGCGAAATACACGGCAGAGACGCCGAAGAGAAAAAGCACAAGGTACTTGAGCGAAGAAAGTGATTTGTGTGAAGATGGTTTCATTGGAGCAGGATGAAGGATTAAAGATTGTTAGAGTTTTGAGTATTGAATGATTTATTATTCACTCGTAACTCGTTACTGAATCAATTATACTCAGAAAAAAAATCCTGTCAAATTTTAGAGGGACTTTTTGCTAAGTAAATCACTCGAGATATTGCTACTTGACTTTATTTGTTAGATATGTATAAGAAGTTGTTTTTGTTTTCTATTTTTATCTATGGACTCAAAAAATACTCCTTTAGTCTCTGTTGTTATGCCAAGCTATAATGGAAGTAAATTTATCCATACGGCTCTTTTTTCTGCGCTTGAACAAAAATATACAAATATGGAATGTATTGTGATAGATGATGGCTCTACTGACAATACCAAAGAAATTGTTGCATCCATCCAAAAGCAAGACCAGAGAGTTAAATTAGTTCAGAACACTACAAATCAATGAATAGCAAAAACACTCAACAAATGATTGTCTGTTGCTCAAGGAAAATACATTGCGATTTTGGATCAAGATGACAGATGGATTGATGAATATAAGACACATAAACAAGTTGCATTTTTAGAAGCGTATCCAAAAATAAGTTTTGTCTGAACAAACGGCATTATCAAAAACAACAAAGAAGGATATTATTATTCTAACTTGCCACAAACGGATGAGCAGCTAAAGAACAGTATTTTATGACAATGTCCATTTATGCATTCTTCCATTATGTATAAAAAAGAGATATATGATACGATATGAGGATACCCAGAAGATATTATATATAACTCAGATCATGCATATTGGTTGAAGGCTGGTGAAAACTTTAAATTTGCAAACTTGCCTGATTATACTCTGCTTTATGATACAAATGCTCAGAATGTCTGTTATGCTCATTATACAGCACAAACAAAAGAAGGATTATTGCTTCTGCTCAAATATCGTGGAAAGTATCCGAATTTCGTTAGATGAATAAAAAATATCGTTTTTACTACACTATCTACATATCTCTCTAAACATTATCCGAACACAAGAAAATACATCAGAAAAATATGTTTTAAGCCTGAGGCTCTGTCTCTCGATAGTCAAACAGATATTTTCCAAACACATCAATCGCCAACTCCATAGTTTTATAAGGATTGAAGACCAAAAATAATTTTTTTATTTTCTCTTGATTTTTTACGTAGCATCATTATACACTACGTGCTATATTTTTTAAATCAATTAAACGATTAACCTATTACGGATTAACGAAGTGCGGATTAAAAGACAGAAACTTTACAATACGTAATCCGAAATTCGCAATCATTTAATCAATCAATCTTTTTAGTTTTTAAACAATAAAACAATGGCAAAAATTATCGGAATCGATCTCGGAACAACCAACTCTTGCGTATCCTACATGTTGGGTGACAAATCTGAAGTCATCGCAAACGCTGAAGGGAAAAGAACGACACCTTCTGTCGTGTATATCAAAGGAGATGAATTGCTCGTCGGAGATCTTGCAAAAAGAAAGGCTATTTTAGAGCCAAAAAATGTTATCTACGAGGTAAAGAGATTTATCGGTAGAAAATATTCTGAAGTGATCGGAAAAGAAAATCTTCCGTATGAAATCAAAGAATCCAAAGATGGAGGCGTGCTTATCGTTATCGATAAAAAAGAATATAAACCTGAACAAATTTCGGCGTTCATTCTCCAAAAATTAAAAGAAGACGCAGAAAAATTCCTCGGGACTCCTATCACGCAAGCGGTTATCACCACACCAGCATATTTCAATGATTCACAAAGAAACGCTACCAAAGCTTCTGGAGAAATCGCTGGTTTGAAAGTTGAAAGAATCATCAACGAACCGACAGCCGCTTCATTAGCCTATGGAGAAGGGAAAAATAAAGATGAAAAAATAGTTGTTTTCGATCTCGGTTGAGGAACATTTGATGTGACTATTCTTGAAATCGGATCTGAATGAACATTTCAAGTTCTTTCCACATCGGGAGATACACATCTCGGAGGGGCAGATTTTGATCATATCATTATCAATTATTTAGTTGATTCATTTAAGAAAAAAGAGGGCATCGATCTCACCAAAAACGCTATGGCGATGCAGAGAGTAAAGAACGAGGCTGAAGCTGCAAAACATCAATTGTCTCAGACAGAAAGAGTGGATATTTCTATTCCATTCATCATTACTGGTGAAGATGGTTTGCCAAGAAATATGGAAGAATCGCTTACGAGAGCTCAGTTTGAAAATATGTGTAAAAGTCTTTTCGAGAGATGTAAAAAACCATGTCTTCAAGCGCTTGAAGATTCTAAACTCAAGAAGAGCGATCTCAATCAAGTTATCTTAGTTTGATGATCTACAAGAATGCCAGCAGTGCTTAAATTGGTAAAAGATATTTTCGGTATCGAGCCAAAAGCCACCGTCAACCCTGACGAATCTGTCGCGCAAGGAGCGGCTATCCAATGAGGTATTATCCAAGGAGATGTGAAAGATATTTTACTTCTTGACGTTACTCCATTGAGTTTAGCAGTTGAAGTAGAAGGTGGATTAGCTCATGTGATGATTGCAAGAAATACGACCATCCCTGCGAAGAAAGAAAATACATTCACGACAGCAGCAGACAATCAGACTGCAGTAACCGTGCACGTAACCCAAGGAGAAAGACAATTCGCAAGAGACAACAAAGATCTCTGAATGTTCAACCTCGAATGAATTCCTATGATGAGAAGAGGACAACCTCAGATCGAAGTGACTTTCGATATCGATGCAAATGGAATTTTAAATGTCACCGCAAAAGAAAAATCTACCGGCAAAGAACAGTCAGTAAAAATTCAGTGATCCACAAATATTTCTGATGCTGACATCACTAAAGCCAAAGCTGAAGCTGAAAATTTTGCTGAAGAAGATAGAAAGAGAAGAGAAGTTGTAGAGTCAAAAAATAGATTGGAGGCGCTTGTATATCAAATGGAAACCATGATTGCTGAGCAGAAGGACAAGATACCAGATGAAGATAAAGAGAAAGTAAATAAGCTTATCGCTGATGCAAAAGCTATCAAAGACAAAGAAGAGGTAGCCAAAGAAGAGATTGACGCAGAGATCGATAGAGTCCAAAAAGAATTCGCTGAATTGTATAACAAGTATCAAGCTGCTCCGCAACAAGGAACGCCAAATCCTGATTCAGAATTGGAGAAAGGAAAAGAAGGAGGTGCTGTCGAGGGTGAGGTTATTGATGCAGACGCTAAGTAGTCATTTCGAACGATAGTGAGAAATCCTAATGATATCTATGATTTCTCTTCATTACATTCGTCGAAAAGACAAAAAGACCACTCCATCACGAAGTGGTTTTTTTATTGTTTTAAGATGTTAATTTCTAATTTAGTTTTAGATATAATTCTATCTCTTTTGATCTTTTCTGAAAAGCTTCCAATAGATTTCAAAAGGCAGGATTCTCTAAGAAAGTTTCGTGATTTCTTAGCATAAATCTATAAAGCAATAAGACATCTCTTCCTGAAATAAAATTAGCGTATTTCGTCAAATCATCTTTTTCCTCAGATAATGATTTAGAAATCTCTTGTTGCAGATTTTCTATTTTTTGTCATGAGTATTGTCCAAGAGGCATTTTTTGCTCATCATG
>JBAZRN010000011.1:24342-37691 GCA_041663325.1 Candidatus Absconditabacterales bacterium
ATGTAGTTGCTTTATAAGTCTTAGCGATGAACTATTATATTTAAAATTTTCTGCATCAGACTGTAGCTTCATATTGTTTTCAAAATTTGAATATTTTCTACTAAATTCATTACGTATTAATGGATCAATTTTTTCTTGTTTATTAAGGTTATTTTGATTTTTTTCCAATTTTTCTAGCTTTTTTAAAGTATTGTCGATGCTAGAAGTATCAATCTTTTCTATTCTTTTCTCTGGTTCTCTTGGTATGATGACTGGTTTTTCTAAACCCAAAATATCCTTAACCCTGTCCCCGATAAGAAGTCAGGTGAGTTTCATTTTGTTTCGAGTATTAGATCTTTTTTTCTTTGGGGCTTCAATAAGTGATGATTGTTCCTCTGTTACCATGATAGTAGATTACTGAATAAATGGATTTATATGATAATTATACTCGGAAATATTTTTTTGTCAAATTTTAGATTGTATGGAAAAACCCACCCTCTCTCGGGTGGTTTTTTTCTTTTTGACAAAAGAGCAGGGAAAACTATCAGTAGCTAATTATTTTAATTTTTTTTAAAACAGCAAACCCCCTCATTCCCCCTTAACCCCGGCACCCCGAGGGCAGGCAGGGGGACTAAATGGAAAAATATTTTAAAAAAAATCCTTTAGCCTCCCTGTCAAGGGAGGTCTGGAGGGTTTGCTAAAAATTAAAGTAAAATAAATAAAATTAAAATAAGTTTTAAAAAATTACTTCGATTTCTATGGACTTCCAAGTACTCACCTTCATCAATCACTTCTGACATGGGACATGATTAGACTCATTTTCACGGTTCATAAGCCGACGTCGATCGATGGCAATTATTCGAACAATAGTAATTTCTCTTGTTGTGATTCTAAAAAAGAAATATCGAAAATATATGTTGCTGTGTTTTGTTTTCTCAGCAGGATTGTTTTATTTAGTCTCTGAAATTGGCTTCAAAACTTTACTCGTACAAGAGATAGGAATCAGATCAAGACCATACATCACTCATGCAAACACGATCAAACCTATCGGGAAACATTATTCAGATTCATCATTTCCTTCAAGTCATGTAGCACTGACGGTAGCTATGATTACGGTATTAATTATTTTATTCCCTGTGGTACGACCGTATGCAATCCTCTATGCACTGCTTATGGCATGGAGCAGAATGTATAACGGTATGCACTACCCAAGCGATATTTTTGTATGAACGATTATTTGAATCGGATGCGGATGGTTAGGAGTAGTGCTGAGTAAAAAAGTCTTTAGATTAAAAAAGTTTCCTTTTGACAATAGAGATTAAAAAACTATCACTATAGAAGTTTTTTTTATTTTTTTACTATCATGGTATGATCAATCAAAAAAAATTCGCTCTCTTGATGTGAATCCTTATTGGTGGCATGCATTTTCTTTGGGCGTTGTGCGTAGCTATTGTGCCTACAACATTGCAAAGTTTTCTTAACTGGATCTTTGGGTTACACTTTATCCAACCCGTCCGAATCATTACGCAATTTAACCTTGGGAAAATGATTATTCTTGTCATTTTTACTTTTATTGTAGGATGTATAGTAGGACGACTTATCGGTCTTATCCTCAATAGCGTAATGATCAAGAAAAAGTAAGTTTTTTTAAAAAATTTTAAAAATCACTTCCTCACGAGCCTGTCCCGGTCACAACCGGGAAGGTTTTTTTCTTTTGACAAACAAAGGCAACAGAGTATATAGTATTTGTTTTCAATATATATTTTACTAGAGAAAACTTTGCTATGAAATTATCTGTCGGGAAAAATATTTGGAATATTTGTTCAAAATTATTAACCATCGCTTTTTGGATGTTTTTTATTTTGGTCATTATACTATGGTTATTGATTATTAAACAAGCAAATCTTGATTTTTCAGAGTCTTGTATTTTTCTTGTAATTTTATGCTCGGTATATTCGTTTTTATCTATTTTCGCATTATCTTGGCGAACCATGATAGTGGCGGCATTTTTCTATTTTATTTGCGGTCAACAACTTATTCCTTTTCTGATAACGGGTATAATCAATAGTAATTTCATTCGATCATTGCCTAGTTTTATCAACAATATCGTAGGTTTCACTGTTCAAGGGAGGGTTATTGATTTTATATTTTGGTCAGGTTTTATTTTGTCCGTCCTGTTTGTGGTTTCCAAAATACAACACAAGATATTGTTATTATTAGCAAAACATAACGTTGGATTTGCTTTAGAAATTATCGAAAAAGAAAAGGCGAAATTAATGGAAAAGAAAAAAAAATATTTAGAAGCGCAAGCAAATCTTAAACCAATTTCTGGAAAACAGAAAGTAATTATAAGTATCGTCTGTATTCTATTAGTTGGTCTGATTTCTTCATCACCATTTTTATTTGAAAAATGGCAAAACAGAAACTATCCAATTCTCTGGGAACAAAGCTTTTCTGGTACAGTAATTTGGCTACAAGACTGTCAAAAATGCGGAAAAAAATGAACTTTGGTCTCAGGCAATGCACAATTAGGTAAACCGATGATAGCAAATTTTTCTCTGCAAGGGACAGATAAAAAGATGATTTTAGATGTAAAACTTATGGCACAACCAAGAATAAATCCAGAATTTTCTTTGGAAATAGCATTGAAAAATCCGAACAAAAAGACAGTTCTTTATGTCGGTAAGGAAGAGCTTTTTAAAGGAGATTTTTCTGATCCAGGAGGACCGTTTCAGAAGAGATTCAATTTTACTGCTGACAAAGCAGGAGAATATACCCTTAAAATTATCCCACATTCCTATGGCATTTTTGATCTCCAAGTTGTAATTCGCGATATAGTCGAAAATAAATAAAAAACTCCTACGATACATAGGGATGAATTTATCTAACGTAATTATAAAATTTTTTTTTAAAAAAACTCCGGTAAAAAACCGGAGTAATATATTGTAATGTGTGACTTATGGCATTCTATATACCATTGCATTGATGTTCATACCTGCACCTAGAGAAACCTTGATAATATTATCACCGCTTTTTACTTTGTGTTCAGGTAGTTTATTGTGAACCAAAAGATCAAGCAAGGTAGGGATGGTAGCCACTGATGAGTTTCCCAATTCATGGATGGTCATAGGCATGATATCATAAGGGATATTTTTAATCCCATACAATTTGCACACCTCTTGGAGTATAGCATAATCCATTTTGGCATTTGCCTGATGAATAAGTAGTTTGGAAACATCGCTCAGATGTAGACCTGCTTTATCCAAAGATTCCTTCACTACTTCAGGAACATAACGCAATGCATATTTATATAAAGCGTTACCATTCATTTTGAGAAATAGGTCATTACCAGGATAGTTCGGATTATAAGATGAACC
This sequence comes from Candidatus Absconditabacterales bacterium, assembly GCA_041663325.1. Taxonomy (GTDB): domain Bacteria; phylum Patescibacteriota; class Gracilibacteria; order Absconditabacterales; family Absconditicoccaceae; genus CAJBLF01. The sequence continues at coordinate 27,699 of JBAZRN010000011.1, forward strand.
CATCCAAAGAAGTTTAGAATGATCGATGGTGTCAGATCTCACCGCATGAGATAAAATCCCGATAGGACGATCAAAATAAGCTGCTTTCACAATAACCGCACCTGCGCCATCAGCATAAATCATGGAATCCCTATCATGCGGATCAGAAATCCGCGATAATGTTTCATTGCCTATTACAAGAACATGCTGTACTTCCCCTGAATGTATAAGATAGTCTGCTTGGATCACGCCCTGCAGCCAGCCAGGACATCCAAAGGGAAGGTCGTGAGCGACACATTTGGGATTTTTTATCCCTAATTTGTTTTTGATGCGCGCTGCCAGACTAGGAACAAAATCTGATCTTCTGTTGTTGATTTTCACGTCACCGAAATTATGAGCGACTATGATGTAATCCAGATTTTCAGGGTTCAAACCAGAATCTTTCAATGCTTTCTGAGCCGCAAAGAATCCTATATCCGAAGCAACCAAATTATCATCAACATACCTACGGGTATTGATTCCTGTAATCTCTTGAAACTTACGAATAATCTCCTCATTTGATTGAGGGAGAAGAATTCCATTGGAATCATAAAATTGATGATTCATGAAGTTCGAATTCGGAACAATCTTTTCAGGAATGTATGATCCTGTACCGGTAATAATTGAATAAGTTCTCATATGGTTTATTTTATTTTTTGTTTGTTTAGATTTTTATTTTAGAACATAAAAATACCCTTTTAATACAAAAAGTCAAGTAAGTTTTTCGGATAGAAATCAGGAAAAAAATCAATACAAATTCCATTAAGAATTAAAATCACCTATGGTAATTATTAAAAGCTTCGCCTATTAAAAATTATGGAAGTTTTTTACTCAAATTCTTAATCCTTAATCCTTAATCCTTAATTATATTTCATGAATTTTGTCATCACCTGCGCTGCAGGATTAGAATCCATTCTCAAAAAAGAAATAGAGATCGCCGGATATAAAGTGATTGGTTCGTGACCAACACTCGTACGTTTCCAGGGAGATCTTTCTGCGGTTGCCAAAATAAATCTTCGATCGAGAGTCTGAAATAAATTGTTTCTCGAATTAGAACAACATATAACTTCTGATTTTAATCAGCTTTTTGACTTGGTTTCTACGATCGACTGGAAGATGTACGTCCAGGGAAATCCTATCATCGTCACTGCTGCGAGCAAGAAATCAAAGTTGACAAGTACGCCTACTATTCAGAGCATAACCAAAAAAGCGATTGTAAAAAAAATTCTCAACGGCAAAGAATGACAGCTTCCAGAAGATTATAACAAAGAAGCGATAGAAATTTTTGTCTTTATCGACAATGATATGTGCTCGATACTGCTCAACACAACCGGTGAATCGCTTCACAAGAGAGGCTACAAAAAAGCCACAGGAGAAGCGCCAATCAACGAAGCATTAGCAGCGTGATTATTACTTCTTTCGTGACGAAAATTCAGCGAACCGCTTTATGATTTTTTCTGTGGAAGTGGAACGATAGTTATTGAAGCAGCATTACTCGCAAAAAATATCGCGCCAGGAATGCTGAGAAAATTCGCTTTCCAACAGTTCGGTCGATACGATCAGAAATTATTCACTGCAGAATTAGCTTCAGCGAAATCAAAGATGATGCTTACCAAAGAACACGACATCATCGCATCAGATATTGATCCCAATATGATCAGCATCGCGCAAGAAAACGCAAAACACGCTGGCGTAGAAAATTATATTCATTTTGAAACAAAAAATATTTCTGACTATATGGACGATCCAGAACTGGCATGAACGCTCGTCTCCAATCCGCCGTACGGACTCAGGATGAATACCTACGATCTAGAGAAAATCTATTATACCATCACACAATTATTCACCAAACATCCAAAATTACACGGAGGCATTATCACTTCGTATGAAAAGTTTTTGCCTGAAGATAAATGATGAACACGGAAAAAATCTATGTTTATGAATGGAGGAGAAAGATGCTGGTTTTATAAAAAGACGTTGTTGAAGTAATTAATAAAAAAACAAGCAAACCCTCCCTTAACCCCGGCAATCCGAGGGCAGACAAGGCAGGAGCTAAGGAAGATTTATATATTTGCTTAAAATATATGGATGAATATTGAATAAAATATAAATCGTACAATAGAAGTAATACGCCTTCTGCAAGAGAAATGAGAAAAAACCCCACCCCAGCTGAAGAAAAAATGTGGCAAGATATACTCAAACATAGGCCATGAGGATATAAATTTACAAGACAAAAACCTATATGATCATTTATATTAGATTTTTATTGTGCTAAGCTTTCATTGGCTATTGAACTTGATGGAGAGGTTCATAAAAAGAATAAAGAATATGATAAAAAAAGAACTTCTTTCTTGTTTTCAAAATGAATATCTGTCATAAGATATTGGAATAATGAAGTTATAAAAAATACAGATAAAGTATATAAAGACTTACTAGATTATATAAGAGAAACAGAAAAATAAATTAAGACAACAAACCCACCCTAACCCTCCCTTGACCCCAGCAATCCGAGGGCAGGCAGGGCGGGAACAAAGGAAAAATAAATCTTTCGATATAACCCCCTGTCAAGGGGGAATGGGGGTTTGCAAAAAATTAAAATAAATTAAAATAAATTAAAATAAATTAAAATAAAATAAAATAAATTAAATTAAGATAAAATTTATTCACTATTATTGACCATGATCAAAACTTCCATACTCGACGCCACCAAACTCCAATCTTTCACCAAAGCTCACAAACTCCAGCCATTCAGAGTTAAACAAATTTATCAGGAAATATTCAAAAATCAGAATATAAATTTTGCTGATATGACGACGCTTTCCAAAGATCTGAGAGAGGATTTGGACAAGGAATTTTCTGTCGTTACATTGAAGGTAGACAAAATTCTTGAAGACGAAACATCGACAAAAATCTGATTTCAAACACACGATGGGTTTATGATCGAAGCGGTAATCCTTTATCATCGACATAAAGAAGTAGAAGGTAGAAAGTATAATGAAAAAGGTAATATTCCACCTTCCACTTCCCACCTTCCACGTGAATTAAGTAGAATAACACTCTGTGTCTCGTCACAAGTCTGATGTCCTATGGGATGTTTGTTTTGTGTGACCGGGAAACTTGGCTTCAAAAGAAACCTTACGCGAGATGAAATGATTTCTCAAATATTTTACGCCAATAATTATATAAAAAATAAATTCGGCAAGCAAGAAGACGGAAGTTTATACGGGGTAAGAAATGTTGTTTTTATGGGGATGGGTGAACCGTTATTGAATTACGAAAACGTCAAAAAAGCTATCGAGATTATGCTGAGACAAGAAGCTGGATTTTCATTATCCAGAAGACATATTACTATTTCCACCGCAGGAATAATTCCGTGAATCAGACAATTGATAAAAGATGAAATCCCCGTGAAATTAGCTATTTCACTGCATGCACCAAATCAAGCATTGCGTGACAAACTTATGCCCATTGCAAAAGCATATCCCCTCGAAGCATTGAATAAAGCTCTCAGTGAATACGTAAAAGCCTCAGACAATAGAATCTTTTACGAATATATTATGATCAAAAATGTGACCGATAAACCTGAGCTTGCAAAAGAATTAGTCACTATGCTCAGAAAAAAACTCGCTCATGTAAACTTGATACCTTACAATACCAACCCTGCGATCAACTTGATAGAAAGCGATACGGCAGCCATTCAGTCCTTCAAAAAAATATTGGAAGAGGGAGGTCTTACCGTAACTGTTAGAGATAGCCTAGGAAGAAGTATGAAATGAGCTTGCGGTCAGTTAGGATATGAAAAATTAGTGAAAAGTGAATAATGAATAGTGAAAAGTGTAGGAACTATCTTTGTATAATCTATTGCAAATTACGATAGTTTACAAAAAAACCATTCCATCGTTTATCACTTTTAGTTTTTCGTTATTAGTTAATCTTTATATAGTCCGTTGTCCGTGAACAATTCAAATAAGATATCGTTGTCCGTTCGTATTTTCAAATATCAGATATAAGCTTTTTCGATCCATGCCTTCATATTGCGGGTCTATTTGAGAAAAATGGTATTCCACAATATAATTTCCAGAATATACATCGAAGATATTATTGATAACATTTCCTCTCTCGAATTTTTTATTATGATATATTTCAGGCGCTGTAACAAAGTCTGCATCGTAGACAAATTTTTCAAAATATTGTCCGATTCCCAAGTCGATCGGTTCTCCTGAGCCATCATATGCTCACCACGTGAATGACCTAGAAAGCGCTAGTCCATTATATACTTCGTCAGTACTGAGAACAATATCTGTTGTTATGTTTACATGTTCATAGGGAGAAAAACGAAGTCATTGTGGTCCGACAAATGTCGAAAGTGTCAGTAAATCATTATTTTTTAATGCGAGCAAAACCGTATTCATAGCACCACTGAGATCACTATGATCAATAGTTCATGAAGTAGATCAGCAAGCAAAACTACCTGAATTGATGAGACATACATCTGCTGTTTTTTGTTTGCCGCAACCAGCAAACAAAAGCGTCAAAGAAATTATAGAAACAAGAATAAAAATATTTTTCATGAAAAAAATATCTACATGATAAAAAATTAATCTATGAATTTAGTCAGTTAATGTTATTTCATTTTTTTCTGGAAATATCCTACCAATCGAGTGACGATAAATCATCCAACGAATGCATCGATGAATCCTCGCAAAAGTCCAATGAACGCTCCGAGCAATGTTGGCGCATATCCAATATAAAACGTGCTCATAAAGCTGACAAAAATTCTGCAGTATCCCCACAATCAAGCAGTGATTGCAAAAATGAATAACCCAATTCCAAAATAGATACCAAGAGAAAGTCATACAGCGACGGGTGTTTTTAGACTTGATTTCATAGAGACAGGTAAAAGGATAAAAGGAACTAGGGACGAGAAAAATCCCTTATTACTTTTAATATAACAAATGTTTCCGTTATTACAAATAGTTATTTTTCATTGAAAGTAATGGTTACTTTGATATAAGTTTTTATCTTTATATTTTTATATCTTCTTTATGAATATGGAAGAAGTTGCTGCGCAAACAATCACTCAACAAAAAATATTGCCGTGGCGAGCAAGTTTGTGACTCCGTATTACACCTATAATTAAAATATTTTTATATCTGATTCCTTTATTCGCCGTTCCGTTTTTTCTTTGAGGACCACAATTACTCGTGGGGAGTATTGTAAATCTTCTGCTTATTCTTGTTGCGCTAAAATATAAAAATTACGCTATGATTATTCCGATGGTCATGCTTCCAAGCATCGCTACTTCATTGAGAGGATTGGTGTTTTGACCGTTCACGATTTTTCTTGTGTATATGATGCCAGCTATTTGGCTCGGAAATTTTATTCTCGTCTATGTCATACAACACATCAAAACTCAGCGATTAGGCATTCTCGTCTGATGAATTTTGAAAACGATATTCCTTTTCCTCATCGCATATATCTTAATTAAACTCTGAGTATTGCCTGCGATATTTCTCAAGGCGATGGGAATATTCCAGCTTATTACCGTGATGATAGCGGGAGTCATCTATACAAGTTTTATCAAATTATTTAAATAATGAAAAAATGAAAATGATTTTTTTACTGGTTTCCTAGGATCGCAGGAATCGTATTCATCCTCTTCATCAGCATGTTCGCTTTGGATATATTCTGAAATGGATATACATTTTGGCAGACGGTAGTATGACTATTTATGCACTTAATTCCTTCATTTGTTTTAGCAATCGTGCTTATCATTAGTCGAAAATATGACCTGATCTGAGCTATCGCCTTTACGCTTGCAGGACTGGCATATATCATCGTGACATTGGGTAAGGTAGAATGGTACATTGCAATATCTTGGTCGTTAATCATTGCATGACCAGCAATATGTATCGGAATATGTTTTTTAGTTCGTCGATTGCATCTCAGGAAAAAAGTAGTATATTAGGAAGAAAAGTTAGTATTGACTTTATCATATAAATAGATATAAATGACAAAAACAAAAAACAATATTCACTAAAAAAATAAAAAATATGAAAACAAAACAAGAACATGCAACAGCTTATCAACAGCTGTTTGTCTTTTGGAAAAAATTCTTGCCTATGATATGTATAGTAGAAACTATTATCATATTACTTGCCATCTTATCAGCAATATTTTTGTATGGCATACAACCATGGGGCAACTACTTAGTTATGATTGTCTTGGGCATACTCTTATCATGGGTAATCGTTTCCGAACCTGCAAAAATTAATAATGAGCGAAAAAATGTCTGGGAAAAAATTGCCTCACTGAAAACAAAAGTTGAGGAAGCCCAAAAGCTCTATGAGCAAAACACGAAGGAGTTATCTCCTATCGATTTCACTGCAGACCATCTGGATAGTTTAAACACATTAAAAGATCTGCAAAATAAGTTATATAAAAAACAGGCTTACTTCCAAATGATCGGAGGCATTGAATAGAAAATATCGTTCCTGAACTATGTGGCAATCCCGATATGTAGGATAATTGCTACAAATCTTAATCATTCTTATCAATGCTGAGTTCCGATTTTTATCGGGACTTTTTTTTGAAAATGAAAAAAACAACCCCGAAGCTTCGTGAGTGGAATAATTGTTCGCAACTGAGTTTAATATGGATGTTGTATAATTAATAAATGAATTTCAAATGCAATTATAACAAAAGATTCATGAATGCTCTTGCAAAATTTGTTAAAAAATGGATACTTCAGTATTAAGGCAATATCTAAAAAATTTGATATAGATATAAATATATTGAATGGCTTCTTTAATATATTATTAAACAAAAATTTTATCAAAATAATGTAATTGTATGATTATTGAAATAAAAATTGACAAAAAGTTAGACATAGACTCGTTTTATGAAAATATTTTTGGTGAAAATTATATAAAAAAATGGGGGCACATCAAAAAAGCGATATTTCACTGGTATCCTCAATTAGAAGAAAAATTAAATGATATAGTAGATACAGAGATAAGAAAAAAAATAATACATGATTATGTTGATAATATGTATCAAAAATATGATGTAAAATTACAAGCCATTACGGAAAATATGAAATTATTATTTGAGAATAATATAAGAAAAATTGCTGATGGATTATCTACAACCATGGATTTCAGCCATGAAGATATACCACACATGATCATTGTGCCTAGTTTAAAACCAAATTCAACTTTTTGAACAGAGGTAGTTAGTCTTTCTATCGCTCTTGAAGTTTTTAAAAATAAAGCAAATCCATATATAGATATATTTATTCATGAAATAACACATATTATATGGAATCAGAAAATATGAGAAATTTATAATGCTGTTTGAGCCCTGTGATCATTAGCTCATGAAGATTTAAAAGAAATAGTCGCCCCTGTTATCATAAGAGATCCTTGCTTCAAAAACATGATACAATCTGAATATATGAAAAATGCTAATGAGAAACAGCAATTATTAAATATTAGTATTGACTGAATCCAATACAATATAATAGATTATTTTGAATCGCTCTATAAAAATATGAGAAAAGAATCAAAAGGTTTTAAAGAAATAATGGAAGTATTCGTAAAATTATTTTTAAAAATAGAGGATCAAATAGTTAGAAAGCATGCTATATATAATGAATTTGGGTTTTCATCTAAAGATAAAGAAATATCATTAAAAAATTTAAAGGAAAAATGATATTTAGATCCGATTATTCTTTTATAATAAAAAAGCCGAGATATAAAGCCACAGATTAGTCTTTAGAATTATAAACTCGGGGCACAGCAACAGAGTTGTGAACTATTATAGTTTTTTGGCTATTATCCAAATAGCTGAATGTTGATGTTCTCCAATCACTGGGAGATGATTTTCTTTAATTATTCCGTTTTCTTGGTATACTATATTATATCATTTTAGGCTTTCTTTAATTTCTGATTTGTTTACTAACACTAATTTTTCGGTTCCGTGATTTGATGGTAATGGTAAGGTATCCGTTAGACAAGTAAAAAAAAGATATCATCATTGCTTTAGGCAATCTTGTATTATTTTATTTATTGTTATTCTATTCTTAGTATCCAAACAATGATAAACGCCATACGATATAATGGCGTCAAAATGGTCGTCAGAAGTAAAATTCTTAATACTTTCGGTCATATATTTTCATTTTGGCATGGTGTGATTAATCTCAAAACGATTGTTTAATCACTGTATAGCGAATGAAGATGAGTCAAATCAAACAACATCAAATCATTTGTGTTCTAAGTATAAAGCATTTTTTCCATCTCAACATCAAATGTCTAAGACTTTTCATGTAGAGATATATTCGGTTATCTTTTTTACTAATCTTCAAGGATTTTCTCATCGTAAAATATTATTGTCTCTGGATTTGTAGAGTAAATCGTAGTTTATGATTACGTATACTTATAAATAACTCGGAAGATGGGGGATTCGAACCCCCGGTTCGGTTGCCCGAACGCACCGTTTCCAACGGTGTGCTTTAGACCACTCAGCCAACCTTCCATGAAGAGAATGAATAATTAATAATGTATAATTAATAATGTCGGAAGCTTTTCGCTTTAAACTATTTTACAGTAACAGACTTAGCTAAATTTCTTGGTTTATCAATATCTTTGCCGAGAATATCAGCGACGTGGTAAGCAAGCAGTTGTCCAACGATAGCAGTCAAAAAGGGATAGATCTCATCAATAGTTGACGGCACTTGAATATTCCAATCGGCGTTGTGAATATCTTTGTCTGATATCGTAATCACTTTTCCATCTCTGGCTTTAATCTCTTGGATCGACGAAATATTTTTTTCAAACATCAAATCATTTGGCGCAAAAAGCACACTAGGAATCGTTTTGTCGATTAATGCTAGTGGTCCGTGTTTGAGTTCTCAACTAGGATAGCTCTCTGAATGAAGATAGGTTATTTCCTTCAGTTTCAAACTGCTTTCTCTCGCGATAGGAAGTTGATAATGCCTTCCGAGGAAGAAAAAATTTTTATATTCTGAAATTGCTTCGGCGATTTTTCTGATGTTCGCGGTATCCGCCAAAATATCTTCTATCATGACAGGAACCTTACTTAGTTCTATCATGACCTTGTCATACTTCGCTTTGCTGAGTCACCTTTTTTGCCCGAGATATAATGCTAACAATAAAATGCACGTAATTTGCGCCGTAAATGCTTTAGTAGATGCTACTCAAATTTCTGCTCCGCACCTAGTAAATAATCCATAGTCGGTGAGACGTGAAATAGTAGATCACACAACATTGACTATTCAAAACGTATGTCATCACTTCTGTTTGATCAACTTCAAAACTTCTATGCTATCTGCAGTTTCACCAGATTGTGAAATAAAAACATAGAGCGTATCATCGCTGACTTTGATATTTCTGTATTCATATTCGCTAGAAATTTCACAGCTTGCATCAAGCCCCGCAAGATTTTCCATCCAATAGGTTCCTAGACATCATGCGTTATAACTCGTACCGCATCCTACAAAAACTATTTTTTTAAATTGTTCATTTTGCATGCCATGGAAAGCTTCCGCATTCAGAAAATTTCTGTTGAAATCCGCTCTCCCCTTGAAAATCCTTCTGATTATATTTGGTTGTTCAAAAATTTCTTTGAGCATAAAATGCTTATACGCTCATTTTGATGATGCCAATAATTGGATATCCATATCTTCAATTTTTTTCTGAGTAGGGATGCCATTGGACTTTATCTGATAATCATTTCATTTCAAATGCACGATATCGCCATCATCGAGATAGATGAGTTTATCTGCGTATCCAGCAAGCGCTTGTTTGTCCGAAGAAAAAAAATATTCATTTTTTTTATTATATGCGAAGAGGAGCGGACTTCATATCTTTACCGCAATAATTTCATCTGGCGCGTAGGTCGATACGATAAGTAATGCATATGCTCACCTAATCATTCCAAGTACCTTCTCTACGG
>JBAZRN010000012.1:0-36409 GCA_041663325.1 Candidatus Absconditabacterales bacterium
TGCAGTAAATGCAGTAATGATAATTATGGATCATTCTCCTGCAGTCTTTCCTTCCTCTGTCCAAAACTTCCGATCTTTCCCATCCCAGCATTTAAGATACCAAATATTTATATGGATATGTCGCACATAGATCTTGGTATGGATATCGTATTGCCGAAAATCAATTTTGTGCCGATCAAAATACCACTACCGCAATTGCCAGATCTTCCTGAACCACCAGCAATAGAAGTAGATCGAAATATTTTGTATGGATTAGATATTGATTTCTTCCAAGGAATGTCATTGCCAACTATCCCTGTAATCCCAGAACCGCCAACCTTACCAGAGCCGCCATCATTTATCCCAAGCATCAAGATGGATTTGCCAGTCTTGCCGCCAGCGCCGAAGATCCCAAAAATATTACCAGAAATCAACGCCATTCTCAATGTAGCAAAATTTATCGGAAAAGTATTCTGTATCGTCAAATGAGGAATCGGTCTTGTAGGAGAAAAATGAGTCAAATGAAAGATTGAACAGATAACTCAGAGGACATGGAATGTTCCAATTTTCGATTATTTTAATCTGACCACAACATTCAAGGATCCGCCGCTTCAATGATTTGATTACAAACTCGACGCATATGCTACGCTTAAATTTAATTTTGACGGTGTCTATGATGTCTTCAATAATATAGCACAGACAGCAAACGGTTTTGTTTCCCAAAAAGTAGAAGCGCCTATCCAAAAAGCGGTAGATCGAACAACAGAAAATGCAAACAACAATGCTATCGTGACAGGAATTTTAAATCCTATAGAAAATTTTGATCAGAATATAAATTTCAATGGCTATCTACCAAAAGAGACCGGAGAAATGATGGAGTACAAAACCGCGTATAACCAGCTGAAACAATGATTGATACTTTTTGAAAATAGTTCACTCACGGACAAGGCGATGAACGATAAAGTCAAAACTATTTTAGCTACGGTAGAAAACAAATCAATCATCCAGCCAGCTACTAGTCAGATACAGCAAGTAGAAAAGTCCGCACAAAAAATCATCGATGATAAAATCAAAGAGAATCAGTCCACTCAAAAAGAAATCCAGGATTATGATAATTTTATCAAAAAGATAAGAGATAATCAGATAGCGTTAGTAGCCGAAAAAACGCTCTCGGCAAGCCTTACAACACCGCTCTTGACGATAGATGCTCAAACCAAAAATATCTTGCAATCACAGGAAGATCCAAACAAAACATATCTCACACTCAATAAAAGAATGGTGCAAGGATATTTGGATGCAGTAAATAACGATGGTCCAGAAAAATTAAACATGTCTCAAGCCACCTATAATAAATCCAAAAAATATTTGGAGACAACGAAAGAAAAAATAGATACGAACTTGTTGGCGTATAGCGACAAACCATTGCTTGCCCAATCCACCTGTACAAATTGCTCAACTAACGCAGCAGAAAATAATTACAGCGCTGACATTTCAGCATACGTAAATGGAGTCTTTATCGAATCTTACAGCGGAGACCAAAACTCCAGTAGCAGCGTAAAAAATATGGTCAACACGGTAAGTTCAGCGCAGCACGTACAAAACGTACAACAAAGCTATACAACAAATACCGATCTTAATAATGATACATTCTCTGACATCCTCATGTACGATTCCAATACTATCTACGTCAAATACGCGCAACAACAATCTGAAAACTTTTCTAAGTGATGAAACACACTGACAACATATTACAATAAATTTTATAGCTATGAAAGTGAACATCCATGAACGCGGATAAACCCGCAGAATCGAATCATCAAATCACTTGATCAGCTGAGAAGCAATAGTGATGCGTATGGATATATGAAGATTAGCGACATCACGATCAAAGTAGTAGACCAAAACAAAGAACCAAAAAATTTCAAAACTGAAGGACAAACATTCGACAATCTTCAACTTTCATGGAAAAATAACGCAACACTGGGAGAGCCGGTAAATGGCTATATTATCAAAGTAAGTAATAAAATAGATGACAAGGATACACCAAGCAGTTTCTGGGATATTTTCTCAACAACGCCAAAACCAAAATATATTATAGTGCTGCCAAAGGATACAGATTACACAGGAGGAATGATCACTATAGACGAAAACCTAGTCAAAAAGCGCATAATTAGTCAATTATGAAATAGCATCTTAGCAATAGAATATTATAATCCGTCACAAGAAAAGATTAGTGTGACATTCAAAAACTTGCCAAGAAAATGGCTGTACACAAGTCTGGCAACGCTGACAATCACGCAAAAAGATTTGACCAACAGTCAGCAAAAATCACTCACTCTGTACAAAAAAACATCTCCGCGATCCAATCAAACCGTTGCAGGAATGCAAAATATCGGAGATACTGCAGCTCCTGTAGGAGAAATAATGTTATGGAGAAATATGACCAATGAGGTGGTAAGCACAGGAAACACTCATGAAGGATACATCAATACCAACTATACACTCAAATCTTTACGAACTGACAATGTTGTTGTTTCTAAGATGATCATCCAAAAAGATGGAGTGACAATTTTCGAAAAAGATAATCAATCTCAGACGGGAACAATCGACGTAGGATGACTCTTCTTTACCTGAACTACCAAACAAAATTATGACTTCATCGCAATAGATCAAAACAATAATATCGCAAAAGAGCAGGTAACATTGAATATAAAGATACCAGATATAGAAGTCATTGACCTCAAAAAAAGCGGAGAAACAACAGCAGATATCATTGCCAAGATTAGTAATGATCTGGACGAGGGAATGGTTATTTTCCAGAGACTGAGAAATGGAATACGAAAAAATATAGCATGATCAAACCAAAACGCAAATGGCGGATTTAGCCTTTCACCAAAAAAAACCATCATCACCTGATGAATATTTACAATAGGAAACGATATCGGACTTTACGACAATCAAGGCAATGAATTAGCTACCATAGATCCGAAAACTGGTGAAATAAAAATCAAGCAATGATTCGAAAATAAAATAAAAATACATCTCAGTTTCACCACACATACTCCTGTGATCGAACTCAGAGATACCATAAACAATATAACGTTATTCCAAATAGTATTGCCGATAGAATCAATTACCAATATCCAAATGAATGACGGCAAACCAAATTACGAACAGCTTCAACTTCCTGACGGACAGTTTGGTGATTTCAATAATGGCTACTGCATCAAAAACAATAAAAACGATTGCATCCTTTACACAAATGATGTATGAGCAATATATATTCCTGGTATCTATGCAAACACCTTGGTAGGAGAATATATATTTGATAAAACAAGCAAGAACACTACATTGGTGGTCAAAGACCAAAACAACAAACCCATCACCACCCTCACCGTAAAAATAAAACCTAGCAGTAAGTAAAAAAACGCAAACACAAAAAGATATTAACAGAAATAATAATGTCGAAAGAAACGCCTAGCCAGCGAGGCGATAAAAAATTTATTATCATTTGTTTAACATGAAAAGAACCCTAGCAGCCATAGCAATCACCTCCATAGCACTCACCAGCAGCGTTTTAGCTGCAGATTGTAATTTGGTAGTTGGAGAAAATATTGATGCTATAGCAAAAAACTATGATATGAATTATAAAAAATATGAAACAGTTATCCCGCTGCCAAGTTTCAAACAAGCGCTTATCAATCTCAAAGCATATTGTTGTTCACAAGTAATCCAAAAATCATGTACACAAGAAGAAAAAGACACTGCAAAACAATTAAAATATCCAGAAAGCGCATATTTTTTTGATCATCTCTTGGATATCGCTATGAGAAGATTGGATGGTATACAAAATTTGGCATATGGCTTAGATCTTGATCCTACATGATTGGCGCGAAGAGCATATATCACAGAAGCAGCAAACAATCCAATGTGAACTCAAGCAATGCAGTTAGAAGCAAAATATAAAGAATACCGAAAATTAAATACAAAAAGAAATATAGATATAGTGATTGCCAATTATGATAAGAACAATCTTGCCACGCTTTCATTAGGAGATAAATACAATACTCTTTGTGAGATAATAAAAAATATGTATGAAGAAGTGCAAACAGACAATAGGACTATTATTTGATGATATGGCGACAAAAACAGTTTTTTCAATGGCTGTGAAAATCTCATCAACGATAGGGTAAAAAGAGAGAATGGATATGTTAAAATACTTATGATACAAAAATCAAATAAATTACTCGACGAAACCACCAAAGCCTATACCAAAAAACATTTTGTAGAAGAAAAACTTATGGCATTGTGGACACTGGTAGCTAAAGTCAAAGACATGTTTCAGACCATAGTCCAACAAGCCCCTGCTTCCAAATCCTGCAGCAAATAGGCGAAAAGCCCCTTTGATAAAGTGAAGTCATACGGAATCCCGCAAGGCGGGAGGGGGAAACAAAAGGGGGGTTTTGTTAAGCTATATCACTTTTATCACTAAATTTACAAATGAAAAAATCATTCATCTGACTTTTCATCACATTTCTCTTCGGATTCAACATCCTTCTTCCTATCTTCGCGCAGACACCCAACGACTTTGAAATCATCCCAAAAGCATCAAGCTGAGGTGCAGTAGAAAATGCCGTAGACACCGTAGGAGCAAGTTGAGGCAATGTACGAGACAATTACAACGCGCAAGCAAAAATATTAGCAGAAAAAGGGGTAGGAGATCAGATAGCATCATGAATTATGACACGAGATACACTCCTAGATTATGTTGTCTATCTTGTAAGGTTTCTCTCTCAGATAGGGATAGTGATAGGAGTAGTGATGATCATCTACGCAGGATATCTTTATGCAAGCAGCATCTTCAGCGCTTCAAATATGTCCAAAGGAAAATCAGCAATCACTAACGCCATCATAGGAGTATTAGTTATAGCATTTTCCTATGCAATTATGAAACTACTCACCAGCGCATTTTTGTCATAAAATGTTTTACAACACTCAAAACGGACTAGTATCAAACATTATTTCGAATTCTCTATCTTAGTCTCAAGTTCAAGACTCATTTTATTCATATCAAACAACGCCACACGAAGATTTTCCCAAAACAATTGATTGTCCGTAAGGAAATCAATCATATTTTGCACAAATCAAATATTAGATCATTGAACATATGTTTTCTGGATGCTCTCGATCATTTCATTAGATATCCTTGTAGATGTAGTAGCTGCAGCCGCAAAATTTGCAATATTAGCATCGACATCACTGAGAGAAGTAGCTTGTTCAAGTGTTGCTTTATTTTTGATAGGATCAGAAATGATGATATACTTATTATAGTCATCCGCTTCAGGAGCGCTGGTATTCATATCAAGCACGCCAAGATCCAAATCCATATTTGCTTGTATCTCTTCTTGGGTTTTTATAGTGGCGCTTTTCTGCGCAAATACAGGTTTAAATCCAACCTGCAGTTTAAAAGCAAAATTATCAGCAAATTTTATTTTGATATTTCCGTCCAAAAATTCTTTGGTTTTGGAAAACTTTACCATCTGACCGCTATCTCTGAGTCACTCCAAGACATCAGATATCTCCTGGAAGATCGCTTGGATACTAAAGACTTTTTTTCATGGAACCACTGTCTTTGTCTCTACAGGAACTTTACAAAATTTGATACGGAACATATCTTCTATCTTCGCCCATCCTGCGCCGTTTGGTCACGCAATCAAAAAACAGGTGCAATCAGACACACAGAGAAGTTTATCTTGAAGTGGCAAGGCATCACATGTCTGGATACAGGATTTACTACATTGCAATTCACATTTCACTTGTTGATCTAAAGGCAAACCATTGCAGCTGTATTCACAAGTTCATGGAGCAGCCTCACCAAAAGCTTGTTCAGCATAACTATTAGCGACATGCTCAGCATAACCAGGATCTGATGTATTTCATCATGGTGGCAAAACAGTTTTATCATGAAATTTTTTTAGTAGCTCAGCATCCAGTACATCGTTGATACTAGCGGTATCGATAAATTTTTGGAGACCGGATATATATGCTTCTGGAGTTTCAAGAACAGGTTGTTCTTCTTTGATAACTGCCGTATCCGAAGAGAGACATTGATTTCAAAAAACAAGCGCTGCGCCAGCGATTGACGATGGAGAATCTACTTTATTAGTTTTATCAATAAAGGCTTGTATCTCTTCATCATCAGTTGGTGAAATAGTTTTCTGAGTTTGAGCAATAATGGAAGAGGAACTATCATTAGGAGATGAAGATCATCATGCAGATGGTGTAGTTCATATAGGTACTCATGTAGTGCCAGGAAACGATCCTCATCCACCTCAGAGCTGGTATGAACTCTGGTCAGACAAAGAAGAAAGATCACTGCCATTTTGAGTAGAAGATGATTGAGCTACAGGTAGTCTATAAAACAAAACTTCTGGACTCTCTTTAAAATTTTCAAACAAGATTTTTCCAATCTGATTGATATCATAGAGAAGATCAAACGAACTATCATCTAAGGTTCCATTCCACAAAAGATCAGATCAAAAATTATCTTCATTGAGTGTAGAAAGAGCGTAAGCGTTACTATATCCATCATAATACACCTTATTTATCTCGTTATTGAGGCTAGCTATTTGATCAACAGTAGCAGCGACGAGGATGTTTTTACAAGCAAAAAATTTGGCATAACTTTGATTTATCTGTTTAGAGGTTGGTGTTTTAGTTCATTCAGGCAGAATCTGATCAAATGTTTGTTTAAACGAAGCATTTGAATTATAAAGAACATTGATAAAATCAATATTTTCTATATGAGAACACTCATTATAATATGTTTTAAGATAATCAAAAGAAGTAGTGGTAGACGAAATCTCTTTATCTTTTGCGAGTTTCAATGCTTTGGAATAGATATTACTCACAACAGGCTTCCCTTCAAACAAATCTCACATACTAAAGACATCAGTCTTCATCTGATCTATCGCTTGAGAAATATCAACAGCAAAAACTGAGGAACAGGTTCCGATAAGCAGCAAACAAAATGCTATGGATGTTCTATTGAGATTGAACATTTCTCAGCTTATCATATAAAGTATATATGGACGGCGCTATTTTAGCCAGATTTTTTCAAAATCCATCCAAATCTTCCTGATACATAGAAAATCCTACATGAAATGGGAATGCCATATAGGTATCACGCATCATTCTCAAACTCAAGGATAACGCAGTTTTGGACCAGATATATTCTGAAGAAAATTTTTTAAAAATAGTAGAATAACTAGTAGTGGTAAGCGATGGATATTTTTGAAGCATTATCATATAATAGCCCTCAAACAAACGGTAATAGAAAAGTTCATTATAGAGGAGGTTAACAAAAGATATCATAGATGCTCAGCCATCTTTTAACCCACAATAAAAAAGATTTATTTGGGTATTGTTTACAGAAGAGCAAGAAGGATCGTCTGTATTGGGAACAAGAGTTAGTAGTGTATCAGTATTGAAAATTTGCACCTCACTCAAAATATTTCTGACACTTTTGACATACGACTTCATCATCCTGCATGTTTTAGGATATGGATGATCGGTATTATCACAAAGATCAATACCAAAATATGCTTTGGAATATGGATTTACCACATCTTTTTCCAAATCAGCTTCACTCTTATAGCTGACAATGCTTCCATACAAACCCGATTGTTTTATGTTTATATAATCATTCATGATACTATTGAAAAGTTTTGGTATGTTTTTAGAGAGATCACAATCATTGCTAAAAGAAGCGCTGCTGCAAAGATCTACTGAATATCACTCATCAGTCACAATATCAGTAAATCACAATTGTTTAAAACTCGCGCGTTTAAAATAATCTTCCTTAGTAAAATATGGTGAAGATTGTCCTAGATTACTGCAAAGCAAATGGACAAAAGCAGATTGTTGAGCATTATAGACAAAGCTATCTTGGGTAAATGCTGAAGAATTTAAAACGGCGGCGCAATAATCACGGATAAGTGTCACCAACTGACCAGGATTACTATCTATTTGATTATATAAAGTATTGATAACTGTATCCATAGGCGTAGCAGCTGATACCATAGTATAAGAAAAACAGAGACAAGCAACAATCGTCACTACTATCATTCTCATCAGTTGTTTTCTTGTACTAATCATCAAGAATATATAAAATAAAATAGCTATTTGCTGCATTGAAGTTTAGCGGCAGCTCATAAGCTTGTCAAAAGGCTTGTCTCTTTTTCTTTATCACCAAGTATATTGTTTTTTATGCCAGCGATTTGATTTCCCAAGACCGTAAATGCCGGAGTAATATCTTTGACTTCAGCAAAAGTAGCAAGCTCAATATCCATAGCTTGATTTGCAAAGACATCACCGATATACTGATTCATCATGGACGTAAAAGCATCTTGTGAGGAATTATATGATGCTTCAGTAGATGTTATTTTTTGTATTTTTTCTCTCGTCAAAAATATATCGTTCGTAACAAGTTTCCATGATCTCACAGCGCCAGAAGCTATAGCAGAGGCAACATCACCTATTCATGCTCAGATATCTTTGACGGTACTAGCATTGCCATTACTTTCATTATAATTTACATCTATAAACTTTCATGGAGTAATTTTTCTGGTTCCGTATATAGATAGTAAAAGTTCAGCTTCTCTTGTTTTAAAGTCTGTAGATTGGTTTTTTGAAAATAGTTGTCCAAGCCTATCTATTGCAGACAAAAAAGTTTTTTTACTATCTGAGAGAGAACTTTTGATATTTACTCAAATGGTTTTCATATTGTTAGTAAATTTTTTAAGAGCAGAATCACAAGGATTAATAAGCCCTCTCGCGCAATTATAATCACGTTTGATAGTTCACATAGCGCCAGTGCTAAACACAATAGTCACACCATCCATACCTCATCTGCTAATATCGTCAAACTGACTCGTGCTGTCAAAATACAAAAAAGTTTTGGCAGACGAAAGCATCTGCGTAAGCAAAGAAGTAACATTGTTATATAAAGCGCCATTTTTTATCTGAGATCATTCATCGAATAATCATGCATCTCTATATTTTTTGATGATCGCTTGCATGACCTGAAGATTTTCTGGATTTATTTTTTCGTACCATCATCATCACAGTCCAAGCTCATATTTTTTGTCACTGACTTGCGATTCCAGTTCTTCGATAAGTTTATTGTCTCTGAGAAACACTTTATTTTTTGCCAATAAAACAGTTCATCACATCACATCCTTGCCTCCTGCAAAATTCACCGGATTGGCAAAAATAGCAGTACTCGCCAGTCCAAATTTTATTTTTTGTGAAATGTTTCTAGCAAGTTTGTCCACAACGGTTTTCACCGGCGGAGTGAATACATTTCATTGAAATCGATTGGGATTAATATATTGACCGAGATATTCTCCTTGTGTTCACATAGTTTTGATGCTGTTAGTCATCTCTCTGACAAAATCCATCAACAAAGTAAGGGGCTCCGATGCAGTTCAACAAATAGTGGAAGTCGCACAATAAGCCTGTTCAATAGCCAACGCTTCAGCAGTAGCCTTAGCAGCAATACAAAATTTATCTTGAGATCAATCTTTACAAAATATCTGAGTTCCATATCTATTGTAATATTGTCCACTCGCAGCAAAAGAAAAGTTACCGACAAAAGAAAAACTACCCACAAGCGTGATCACTATTCAGACGATATATTGAGGTAGTCGCTTCTTCATATACACAACAAGAATAAAAATTCGTAGGGGCGATTATCAATCGCCTAAAAATAATTTCAATCGCCTATTAAATATAAAAGAATTCCATCGTTTTTCACTTTTCACTTTTAGTTTTTCGTTAAATTTGTTATTTTAGCTTCCAATATCGACTGCTCTGTAGCATTATCACAGATACTCAACGCCTTTACATAATATTCCTTAGCCAGAGCAGATTGTTTGAGAGAAAAATAATAATCACCGAGCAGATGGTATAAGTGAGATTGATGATATTTGTCGGTCAGATATAAAAGTTTTTGTCCCATTCAAGATAAATTTTGTTTCGCTAATTGCAATCATACCTCACCATACGTGCACACATCGGCTTGACTACCCGTAAAAAAAATGGAACATTTTCCTAAATATAAATCAGCCAATTGCGGAGTATCAAAATATAATGCAAAAGGTTTTCCTGAACGAAAAGGAATATAAAACATCTGATCAAAAAACAACGCAAAATCTGATGATTGAAGATCAGATTGTCCGAGAATATTTTGTCGGATACGCACCATATTAGAACTATCTTCTCCCTGAATATATCCCAGAAGCATATATCTATACACATCAGTTTGAAGTTTAGGATCAGTCACTTGATTGAGATACAAAATAGATTGTTCATAGTCGCCATATCGATAATAGCTGACACCTATCAGAAATTTATAGAGTGAGGCATTGCTGGTATCAAAGTCAGCGAGCTTGAGAAAATAGTCCTTAGCGGCTTCTCGATTATGAGTCAGAAAGTTTGCATAAGCAAGCACTTGATACGGAAGCACATAATCATTGTTGGTAATCAAAGCGTGCAAAGCAAGTCTCTTAGCAAAAGAGAAATATCAGTTTTTGAGCAAAGTAAGCGCAACCAAGCCATCTCTATAATACAGCGGCGGATTTTTTATTTTTACAAAAGTAGCTAATGCGGCTTCATAGGAAGTTTTGAAGTCTTTGTAGCGAGGATCTACTATTTTGGAAAATGAAGCTGAAGCTCCGGAATAATCATATATCCAAAGTGATTTGAGTCCATTATAAAATAATTCATCATCTTGCGTAAGCATATCACGAGCTCTATAATCTTTAATTAAAACAAAGACTTCATCCAATGAATTAACGCTATCAAGACCGATATCAGAATCATGGAAACGTGTATATATCACCTGACGTGGATCAATCTTTACCTTGAAATAATCACCCTCTTGTTGCACCAAAAGTGCAAGGTACTGATTGGCTTTATCAAACTGATAATATTGAAGAAATTTTTCTACCAAGGGTTGAAGCAATTCAGGATTTTTATTTTTAGTATAAAGATATTCCAAAACATTGAGATCCTGAAATATTTCTGAATTTCCCAGTGTCTGATGAATCGCTCCAGAGACCATAGAACTTACATCGCCAATAGGCGCAACCGTATGAGTTGGCGCATCGACAGGTTCTTGTAATAGAGCGGCAGAAGAAGAGATAGTTTTATTTTGCGTATTCAAAACCTGATCAGAAAACGCTCCATCCAAAAAGAGTATTACCAACCAGAAACACAAAACCATCAATCAGACTATCGTCACGTTATTCATTTTATACGACTTCATGGACTAGATATATTACAAAATAAATTATTCTGATTTTTATATTCTCCGTTCATCCTACTTTCTAAATTCTGCTTTCTAAATTCTGCTTTCTAAATTCATTTTCCTTTCTAAATTCTGCTTTCTAAATTCTGATTTCTAAATTCTGTTTTCTAAATTCTGTTTTCTAAATTCCGCTTTCTAAATTCTAAATTCATTATATTCCAAATCAGCTAAAAAGCCAAAAAAACAAGTGATTTCACCAAAGAAAATTTGACAAAAAACAAAAGATGAAAAAATAGTTGACTTATACGGGCAAATAAATATATAAAAGAAAATAAATAAAAGGAAGCCCGATGCCCAGTAGGGAAAAATAAAAAATATAAAAAAATGTATAAAGGCCTCATTGTTAATGCTAAGGTAGATGATATATTTGATCGACTTGCACCAAATAGCATCATAAGAATTGTTGTAAAGTTAGAAGATGATAATATTCTTGCTATAACTCATTATAATGAAATGTGTGCCGTCATCGGATATAACACAAAAGATGATGAAATTATCAAAGAAATTGAAGTCCCTGATGATCTCATTGTCAAGGCCCTTGCTTTGGTTAAAGCAGAAAAAGAATTCAACGATACACGAGCCATTTTTGATTCTCTTTTGAAAAGTTGGCAAAACAGTTAGCCCAGCGTTTTCGCTGTGGCTTTTTTTATTTTTATTTTTTAAGTCGATTGCAATATCGCTGAATGAAGCAATTATATCAAAGAGTATCAATTCTCAATGAATATGAAGAGGCAATCGACGAGGGGTTTTTTGGTTTCTTTTTTTACCTGGGAGAAAAAAAGAAACGCCCAGCCGGCGAGGCGATAGAAAAGAAAAAGATCAATTAAGTCAAATTTGAAAAACAAAAAAAACTGAGCTTTCACACCCAGTCCTTCCTATATTTGTAGTTGATTTCCACCTTCCACCTTCCACTTTCTACTTTCTACCTTCCACCTTCTACCTTCCACTATTCAACGTATTTAAATCTATTTTATCATATCTTTGCATAAGCATATCAGTCTTTATTTTGCTCATAATATCCTGCACTACTCATACGATGATGATGACTCAGGAACCTGTAACGACTACAGGAAGCGATCCGAGTGATTGTACCAATGTTTGGACAAATGGAATATAATTGAGAAGATAACTATAGATTCCTATAAACGCCAATCAAGCTCATCACCAAAGACAAAGATGCATAAGGATTCCATTGATATATTTTGCTGTCTCTTTTCATGGTCTGATGCCTGGGACAAATCCTCCTCTTTTCTGAATATTGTCAGCTATTTTTTCTGGAGAGAATACAATCAAGGTATAGAAGAACGTAAACACGATAATTAATGCAAAATAAAGAACAATAGCAGGGATTCAAGGTTGTTGAGTATATATATTAAGATTAGCCTCTATCCAATTTGCCATACTGACTAATCTGGTATTCATAGGCTGAAACTGAGTAATAAGCTTAGATAATAAGTAAGGGAATGAAACAAATGCGATAGAGAAGATAATAGGCACCATTCCTACAGGATTCATAGGGATAGGCAATGAAGATGATTCTTCTACTCTTCCTCTTCTTGCATAAATAACAGGTATCTCTTTGATGGATTTAAGAATAAAGATAGAAAGCAATACTAATCCAAGCACGATAATAAGCATAAATAAGGTAACGCCTACAAAATTATTTGCTCCCGCCATACTAGAATATATTTTTTGAGTAATTCCAGATACGATAGATGCAAAGATCAAAAGCGATACACCATTGGAAATACCTTTCTCTGTAATCAATTCTCCTATCCGCATAAGCAATACTGATCCAACCGTCATCGTAAATGCAGTAACGATAAGACTTAATGGTGCTGTACTGATTACATGTCCTCCAAGAAGATAATTGATAAAAAACACCATTCCGATAGATTGAAGAAATGCTAATGGTACAGACAAATATCTCGTATATTGTTGAATTTTTTGTTGTCCAGATTCTCCCTGTTCAGTAAGTTCTTCAAGTTGTGGAACTACAGAACCAAGAAGTTGCATAATGATTGATGCGTTGATGAAAGGAGCTAATCCTACAGCAATCAAAGCAAACTGATCTAATGATCCTCACAAAAGCATAATAAAGTATCCTACTCCAGAAGTACTAGTACTAATAGTTTTGGACATAAGAACCGTAATATCTACAAATGGCACAGGAACAAATACCAAAAGCCTATACAAAGCAAGCATCACCAGCGTAAAAATAATCTTCTTTTTTATGCTAGGATTTTCTCGTATCTCTTGAAGCTTTTTTAAGAATTTTTCCATCAAAAAGTGATAAGAAACTTAAAAAATTATTTAGTTTTTTTAGCAGTAGGCTTTTTAGCAGCTGGTTTAGTTTCTTTCTTCTCAACTATTTTTTTAATAACTGGTTTTTTAACGACTGGCTTAACTTCTTTCTTCGCAACTTTTGCTTCAACTAATTTTTTCTCAATCACGGCTTCATGCTTTATGCTTTGAGCTTTCGGCTTTAATAATTTTTGAGTTTTAATTTTTAATTTTCAGACCTTAGATTTAGGATCCCTTATTACTTTAACAGGAGCTTTCCTTGATGCAGAATGAACTGTTCCAGGTTTTTCCATTTTGATTTTTGCGCCAGCAGAAAATGCATCAATGTCTTTGAAAGTAAGATGTTTCGCATAATCGCCATGCGACAAAAGCTTAACAAAAGCTGTTGCAGATTTTATATATCCTAAGTCTTTCAAAAGTTGTTTAGTGATTTCCATCACATCAGAAATCCTTGAGTCAGCATCAAGTGTGCCAAGATTGATAATCACAACATCTTTTACGAGTTTGTAATATCTTGTAAATCATCTTGCTTTAGGCAATCTCTGAACGATAGATGTTTGTCATCCTTCAAAAAATGGCTTCATAGAAAATCAGCTTCTAGATTTTTGTCCTTTGAGTCCTCTTCCAGAATAATTTCCTGTTCCTGTGCCATTTCCTCTTCCTCTTCTCCTTTCCTTATCCTTAAGTCATTTGCTTCTTTGTAATTCATTTATTTTCATTGCAGAATAGTATAAGATAATAAATAGTATTTATTTTTTGGTTGGCTTTTTTGTCGCTGGTTTAGCTTCTTTCTTTTCAGCTTTTATTTCTTTTTTCTCGGCTTTTATTTCTTTCTTTTCAAGCTTAATTTCTTTTTTCTCAGTTTTTAACGTTTCCATTTTTCCATCTTTCAATATTTCAACGGGGACTTTTTTAATCACAACCCCAGGAACAATTCACACTGATTGTTTTGCTTGTATCTCTGTAACCGCTGATGACACTTCTCTTGTACGTTCTGCTTTTTCTTCAGTATCTTCATGTTTTACCTTTTGCACAAGACGCTTATTGAAATGATCAGCATGTTTATAAGAAGACAATGCTTTGACAGCAGCCATAGCATTATTTAGTTTATTATTTGATCACATGATTTTAGATAATACATTTTCAAATCCTGCAAGTTCTAGAACGGCTCTTACAGAAGATCCAGCTTTCAAACCAGTACCCGCTGTAGCAGGCAAAATTTTGATCACACATGCTTTATATTTTGTTGTCGTAGAATAAGGAACAGTTTGATTTCCTGTAATAGGCACAATAAACATATTCTTATATGCCTCACGAGAAGCTTTGCTTACTGCAGCTTGAACATCTGGTCATTTGGAAACACCTATTCCAATTTTTCATTTTTTATTTCCGACCAAAATAGTAGCCCTAAAGGACATTTTCCTTCCTCCCGTAGTTACTCTCGTGACTCTTCTGACTTCCAGAAGGAGCTCATCAAACTCTTTTTTTACCTTATCTTTGTTTCAAGGTCTCATGAAAAACAATTGTTAAAGTGATAAAATCATAAATGATAAAGTCTAATAACTAAGGTTTAAGGTCTAATATTTTTCTAACGACTAAAGACTAATAACTAACGACTATATAGCTATACCTCATATTCTAATTCAATCGACCAATGCCTTTACTCTTCCATGATAAAGATTTCCATTTCTATCAAATGCAGCTTTTTCGATGCCTTGCTTTTTCATAAGCACAGCCAATGCTTCTCAAGCTTTTTGTGCCGTATCGCTTTTTGTTGTTCCTTTGATATCTTTATCGGAAATATGACAAAGTACCTTACCAGTCGAATCAATGACCTGCGCTTTCATATACCTATTTGATTTATCTACGATTACTCTAAAATCAGGATAACTTGATTTTATCTTCGCGTTAATTCTTTTCTTTCTCCCAAGAAACTTTCTCATGTGTTCTTTTATACGTTTTGTGATTTTCAACATAGTACTATAATGATAAATGATAAATGATAATTTTTTCCAAAGTCTAAGGTCTAATGACTAAAGTCTAATATTATTTCTTCGCTGATTTACCAGGTTTCAATTTAATATATTCATCAAAATATCTGATTCATTTTCCTTTGTATGGTTCTGGTTTTTTGAGCGCCTTGATTTTTGCGGTATATTCTCCAAGATATTGTTTATCAATACCACGTAAGGTAATAATATGATTCCCTTTCGCATCTTGTTCAACCTTTGTTTCAATATTTTGTGGAATATCAAAATTTATTTTATGAGAAAATCATAGTGAAAAGATAAATTTTTTCCCTTCCATTTTCACAGCATAACCTACTCACATAACCAAAAGTTTTTTTTCATATCCTTTAGTTACTCCTTCGATCATATTTGCAAGCAAAGTTCTAGAAAGTCCCCAAAGATTTCGTTGATCTTCATTTTCTACAGAAGTGATAGCTTGAGTTCATTCAATTTTTATACTAACACCTTTGACAAATGTATGTGAAAGTTGTCACTTAGGACCTTTTACATTCACAGTAGAACCATTAATTTGAAGTTCCACTCCAGCAGGTATCTCTATAACTTTTTTCCCGATTTTAGACATTATAGCACATATTTAATTATTAAAATAGATTTTCTTGTAGCTAAAGACTAACAGCTAAAGACTATCGACTAATAAATTTCCGCAATGAGTTCTCCTCCAAGTTTCTTTTGTTTCGCTTCATGCGTAGGCATAAGTCATTGATTAGTAGATATAATCCCTATTCCCTTCCCTCCAGCCACTGAAGTTATATTTTTATAGCTTACATACCATGGTCTAGAAGGTTTTGAAAAGAATTTTATATTCGGAACATCATCGACAGGATTGATCACCCTTTTGAGCGTAATATTGATATATTTCTTTTTTTCTTCTTCTTTAATATCAAATTTTTGAATAAATCTATATTGTTGAAGAAGTTCCAAAATATGGATCTTAAAATTAGAAAAAGGCACATCCTCTACAGAAGTTTTTCTCGCCATATATGCATTTTTGATTCTGATAAGCAAATCATGGATAGGAGCGTTAATATAGGTCATTTACGAGGATAATTAATGATAAATAAATTGAATCAGTGAATAGTGAATAGTTAGAGTGTTGGTATTTTTTTATATAAATTTTTCCTTCATTTTTCACTTTTAGTTTTTCACTATTAGTTAATTTGGTTTACCAACTTGCTTTTCTTAGTCACATAATAGTTCCTTCTCTAGCGTATTTTCTCAGACAAACTCTGCAGCAACCAAAATCTCTGATATATGATTTTGATCTTCCGCATATTCTGCATCTATTATAATATTTAGTTGGCTGTTTAAGCGCTTTTAACGCAGTAAATCTCTGTTCGTACATTTTCCATTGTTTTACTTTTAATGAAGTTTTTGCCATGAGTAAATACACATAAATAATAAATATTTTCTAAGGTCTAGGTCTAACAACTAAGGTCTAAAGTCTATTTGAATACAAATCACAACGCTTCGAGTAAAGCTTTTGCATGTGCATTATCTTTAGTGGTAGTAACGATAGTAATTTGTAATCCCATAGTAGTCACGATATCATCCAATGAAAGTTCAGGAAAGATATTATAGTTAGGAAGTCAGATATTAAAATTTCCTTGTCCATCAAAGTTTTTTTCAGTAAACCCTGAAAAATCTCTAATCCTCGGCATCACTAATTTCATAAATCTATCAAGGAAATCATATGCTCTTTGTTTTCTTAATGTTGTTTGAAGCATCACAGGTATTCATTCCCTAAGCTTGAAATTTGAAATAGCTTTTTTTGATTTCAAAACACGAGATTTTTGTCCAGTGATTTTAGTAATAACTTTTTCAAATTCATCAAAATCCTTGAGTGATTTTCTCGTAGCCAAAGAACCTATTCCGATAGCAACGATAACTTTATCAATCTTTGGCACAGCATTGATATTTTTAATATCAAGCTTTTTTTGAAGGTTCTTAAGGATTTTTGTATTGAAAGCCTCTAATGTATTCATGAAGTCAGAATAAAGACAATAAAAGTGAATTACTTTATAGTAAGTTTGAGTTTAGTAGTTTCTCTTGTTTTTTTTCATTTTTTATCAGTTATAATTTTGATTTTAGTCGCTTTCTTTTGGTCTTCAACATAATACATAACATTCGACATATGCACAGGAAGTGTCTTTTTGATAAATCATTTGCCTTTCATGGCTTTTTTTACTTCATTGATTCATTTTACGATTATACGATCATCATCCACAAATTTTTGGATCGTAGAAATTTTTCATTTATATTTTCCAGCGATCATGATCACAGGATCTCATGCTCTTAATTTTTTCATAGGCAATTATATACAAAGATAAATCATTTCTAAATTCTTTGGTATGTTTTTAAATTCTAAATTCTAAATTCTAAATTAGTTTTAAAGTTTACACTACTTCCTCCGCCATATTAGTAATAGCTTTGTGTCAAAGTTGTCTAAGCTCTCTTGCTACAGGACCAAAAATTCTTTTTCCTATAGGTTTGATTTCTCCTTTTGCGTCTTTACTCATAAGGATAACTGCATTATCACCAAATCTCACATACGTACCATCTTTTCTAGAAATCTCTTTTTTGATTCTCACAATCAACGCTTGAGAAATAGTTCCTTTTTTAATAGTACTTGTAGGCAAAGCACTCTTGATAGCTATCATAACCCTATCGCCAATTGTTGCAGTTTTTGCGTTAGATCATTTTAATATCCTGAATATTTGTCACTTTTTTGCTCAAGTGTTATCTGTTATAACGACATTTGATTCGTTTTTTAACATGAGATATTATAATAATATAAATAAAATTATGCTTTAACGATTTCTATAAATTTCCATTTTTTGAGTTTGCTTACAGGTCTGCATTCTC
This sequence comes from Candidatus Absconditabacterales bacterium, assembly GCA_041663325.1. Lineage (GTDB taxonomy): Bacteria > Patescibacteriota > Gracilibacteria > Absconditabacterales > Absconditicoccaceae > CAJBLF01. The sequence goes on from JBAZRN010000012.1 coordinate 18,547, forward strand.
TGATCTTTATCATATCTCAAAGTTTAGAGACATTCTCTTCATCATGAGCGTAATATTTTTTCCTTACAATAAATCTCTTCTTATACAATGGATGCATCTTTACAGATTTTACCAAAACAGTACGAGACTTATTCGTCTTATCGCTAATAACTTCTCAGATAAGCTCCTTGATGCTTTTATTTCATATTACCACCATGTTGTTCTTTGATTTTATGAGTTAAAACGGTATTTATTCTTGCAATTTTAATCTTAGTATCACCTATTTTGTGAGTTTCTTTAAATCCCTTGATCGCATTTTTCATCTTATATGCATAGAGTTCTTGTTTGAATGTTCTTCTCATTTGGACAAGTTCTTTGATTGTCTTATCCTGCAATTCCGCTATAAAACTAGTTTTTTTTGCCATTGATAATATATTTTAAATAATAAATTTGAGCTTTAGGCTTTAGGCTTTAAGCTTCAAGCTAAGTTTATTTTACTTCTCCTCTTTCTATAAATTTTGCTTTAACTGATAATTTTTTGGATGCTTTGATCAATGCTTCTTTGGCAGCTTCTCTTGGAATCCCCATAAGCTCAAACATCACTCTCCCTTTTCTTACCGCTGCAGTATAAATATCCACATCTCCTTTTCCAGTACCCATCGGCATTTCAAGACCCTTCTTAGTAAATGACACATCAGGAAATATTCTAATCCGCATTTTACCTGTCTTTTTAATAGCTCTTACAATAACCTTTCTCGCAGCTTCAATTTCTTTGTTAGAAATATATGAACTTGTAAGCGCTTTGAGTCCATATTGTCAGAAAGCAACAGTAGATCCTCTAAAGCTTTTCCCTTTGAGTTGTCTAATGATAGGTTTTCTATATTTCCATCTTTTGGGTGTCAACAACATTGTATTTTGATCAAAACAAATAAAATATTATAAGCTGATTTTTTTATTAGTATTGGATTGTGATTTATTGTAGAGAATTCATTTTTCTATCCAAACCTTTACTCAGAGCATCCCGTATTTTGTCCTTGCTTGAAGATAGAAATAATCAATATCTGATCTAAATGTTTGGAGTGATACTCTTCCTTCGATAAATTTTTCTGTCCTAGCGATATCGGTTCATCCAAGTCTTCATCCAACCTGGATTTTGATACCAGCAGCTCACTTTTCCATAACCTTTTGCAAAACATTTTTTGCTACTTTTCTAAATGGCATTCTTGCTTCAAGCTGTGAAGCAATAAATTCAGCCATAATTTTTGCTGATAATTCTGGAATTTTCACTTCCTTGATGATAACTTTCATATCTTTATGAAATTTATTTTTTAATGCTTCTTCAAATTCTTTTATTTTAGCTCAATTTTTACCCATCAATACCCCTACTTTTGAAGAAAAAATAATGATTTCTCACTCTTTAGCGGTCTTTCTGATTACTACTTTTGAAATACCTGCTCTAAGAAATGTATCATCTACAAATTTTCTCATTTTAATGTCTTCAACGAAAAAATCCGCTCCTGTTCTTTGTTGCTTTGCGAACCATTCTGCAGGTCGTGACTTCATTATTCCTACTCTCATTCCAATTGGATGGGCTTTTGATGCCATAATTTTTCTTACTTAACATGTAAAAAGACTTTTACGAACGCCCTATATCTTACAAAATGACTTATTCTAGACCTAGAAACAAATCTAATTCTTTGGATTTTTGGACCTCTGCCAATTTCTATTTTATGAACATATAATTTCTTTGCATCATAACTAGCGTTGGTTGTAGCGTTTGCATATGCAGATTTGATAACCTTGTACAAAAACTTTGCAGCTTTTTTGGGTAATACATTCAAAAGCGTCAACGCATCTTCTACTTTTTTTCATTTTACCATCTGAGCCATCAATGCCATTTTTTTATCAGATACCAAGGCATATTTTAATGTGGCTGTCAGATTATTATCTACTGTTTTTTTTGTAGCGGTAACCATAATACAAAGTTTTTAAATTATAAATTTTAAATTCTAAATTATAAATTCTTAATTCTTAATTTAAAATGGGTGTCCTCTAAATGTTCTTGTAGGTACAAATTCTCCCAATCTATGACCAATCATATCTTCTGTTACATACACACTTACAAATTGTTTTCCATTGTGGACAGCAAAAGTAAGTCCTATCATATCGGGAACTATGTGACATGCCCTATCTCGCACCTTGATAACCTTTTTATCTCCAACCTCATTCATCTTTTTTACTTTTATCAATATTTTTTCATTCACATAGAATCATTTTTTTAGCGATCTTGCCATAATAACTTAATGAATAATTAAAAGTTAATAATTAATAATGTTGGATTTATCTTTTATGGACTATTGCAAATTACAATAGTTAGTGAGTAAACAATTCCAACGTTTTTCGTTTTTCACTTTTCACTATTAATTAGTTCTTCGTTCTCTTAGAGATAATGAATCTTGTAGATGTTTTCCTATTTTTTCTCGTTTTGATACCCGGAGTCACTCTTTTACCAGCAAATGATTTTTGTCACTTCTTGAGACCGATAGGAGAATGTCCTTCTCATCATCCATGTGGATGGTCAACCGGATTCATATTTTTCCCAAGGACATGTGGTTTTTTTCCAAGCCGTCTTTGTCTTCCAGCTTTTCCGACAACAACATGCTGATGCTGATCATTTCCAATTTCTCCGATAGTAGCATAACAATTTTCATTGAATTTTCTTACTTCTCCAGAAGGCAATTTGATGAATACAATCTTAAGCAAATTGTCTTTACCAACTATACTTGCATATGATCATGCGGTCTTAATAAGTTTTCCTGAAGACAATGGAGTCACTTCTAGGTTAAATACGTTTACTCATTCTGGAATATCTTTGAGTTGTTTTCTATTTCCATGAGCAATAGGGGCTTGATCTCAACATATGACAGTATCACCTACTTTGATGGTTTTCCATGCAAGCACATATCTCTTTTCTCCATCAGCAAAATTAAGCAACGCGATTCTTGATGTTCTATATGGATCATATTCTACACTAGCAATTTTTGCAGGAATATTAGCTTTATCATATCATTTGAAATCTATCGTTCTGTAGAGCCTTTTATGTCCGCCTCACATAGATCTAGACACAGCTTTTCCAGAATTATTTCTTCCTCATGTTCTACCCAATGTTGTGGTAAGAGTTTTTTCTGGTCTCTTTTTGGTTAAATCAGAAAAATCATATCAGATCATATAACGTCTTGATGGGGTATATGGTTTGTATTTCTTAAGTGCCATTTCTATATAATGATAAATGATAAATTAATTGCTAATTTCTAAAGGTCTAAGCTTCTAATAGGCTAAGAGCCTAATTCTATTTTTTCCTTTTTAGAAAGGGTAACAATTGCTTTTTTATAAGCTTTTCTCACAAGTTTTCTTTGGTTTCTTCATTTATATACTACTTTAATGATATTAATGGATTCTGGATGTACTTTATATAAGAATTCTATTGCTTGTTTGATATCATTTTTATTCGCATCATTATGAACTTTAAACGAATATTTATTCGTGGCCTCTTGTTGTTTATGAGTTTTTTCAGTAACCAAAGGCGAAAGAATAACTCCGTACGAAGAAACTTTCTTAAGTACTTTCCCAGTAGTATTTTTTTTAGCTCTTGCTTGAAGTATTTGCTTAAAGGTCATAGGAATACAGATAAAAGTAGTAAAAAGAATTATTTCTTATTGAGCGTTGTCAATGCTGATTCCAAGAAGAGTACGGTATGGTAGGACATCAAATCAGCAGGATTCAAATAGTCAGCATAAAGATATTTTAGTTTTGGTAAATTTCTAAATGATTTAAGAATATTTTCATCTTTTTGTACTAAGACAAGAAGCACTTTTTTATTGGATATTCAAATATTTTTAAGAATATCTTGAGCATCTTTAGTTTTTGGTGAATTCAAAGTAAAATCCTTGAGTCCAAGAAGCTCACCAGCCTTTGCTTTCAAAGTAATAATGCTATTAAGCGCTATCTTTCTTGCTTTTTTATTCATAGATTTAGTATAATTTTCTACACCTCTAGGACCGAAAGCAACACCTCCTCATCTTCTTACAGGAGAATTTTTATCACCAGGTCTTGCACCTCATGTTCCTTTTTGTTTGTAAAGTTTTCTTCCTGATCAATGTACTTCTCCTCTTCATTTTACTGAAGCAATATTATGACGAGCATTACTTGTTTGCAACAAATAATATTCATGAATAAGATCTTTATTAACCAAAGAATCATCAAACATAGTTTCATCAAGCGCAAAATTGGAAACAACCTTACCGCCTTTATCATATATATCTATAGTATATGCCATCTTATAGAGAGGTAAAAAAACATAAAAAAGATTATTTTATCGTCAATGTTAATAAAGAATTATATGCGCCTGGAATTGAACCTTTGAGTACAACCAATGTTTCATGATCCTTAGTAATTTTATCAAGGAGAGAAATATTTTTGAGGGTTACACGTTGAGTACCCATATGTCATGCTCCAGGATGTCCTCTGAGCGTTCTTCTTGGTTTTCTATTTCCTTTTGATCCCCCAGTTCTTGTGAACTTATGACCGTGAGTAGCTCATCCACCCTTGATATGAAATTTTTTAACCATACCTTGAAATCATTTTCCTTTTGCAGTTCCCGTCACATCCACCTGAGTAACACCTTCAAGCAACGCAAGATCAAGTACACTGCCTGTTTGATGAGCAGAAACAAAAGCATCATCTACTCTATATTCTTGTATTTTTTTATAACGAATTTTCTGACCTTTATCTTTTTTAAGCTCCTTTTTTTCTACGCCAACCACCGCTGAGACATACCCATCTTTTTCTTGAGTTTTATATCTGACGATTTCTTGTGGAACTAGTTGCACCAAAGTAACAGGCACAAAATTATCTTCAATCCACATTTTGGTCATCTCTTTTTTTGCTACGATAAGTCCACCTTTATTCATGATATATACTATATAACTAATAAATATATTTTGAATTTTAAATTCTGATTTCTAAATTTTGGTTTCTAAATTCTGATTTCTAAATTCTAATTTCTATATTTTGATTTCTAAATTCTGATTTCTAAATTCTGATTTCTAAATTTTGGTTTCTAAATTCTGATTTCTAAATTCTAATTTCTAAATTCTAAATTAATTTAGAATACTTTAACATCTACTAAAACTCAAACAGGTATTGCAAGATTTTGGAGATATTCCATAGTTTTTGATCCTGTTTCTACGACATCAATCATTCTAGAATAGGTAATTCTTTCAAATTGCTCTCTAGAATCTTTGAATTTAAAATTTGATTTCAAAACAGTATATACTTTTCTTTGTTTAGGAAGTGGAATAGGTCCTTTTATAGTTGCGCCAGACTTAATCAAAAGTCCTACAACCTTACCTACAGACGATTCCAACATTTTTATGTCATAACTTTTCAATTTGATTCTCAGTTTAGTTTTTTGAGTTTTTTTGTCAGCCATACTAATAGTATATAATAGTAAAACAATTTTTTCTTACAATTTAACTCTCCACCCCGGAAGACTCCGGGGCGGAGCAATAAAGTATAAAAAATATTATAAGATTTTAGTTACAACTCATGCTCAAACTGTTCTTCCACCTTCTCTGATTGCAAATCTCAATCCCTCTTCCATAGCAACTGGATAGATCAATTCTACATCGATTTTTGCATTGTCTCCAGGCATAATCATTTCAACTCCTGATTTTAATGTGGCAGTTCATGTCACATCAGTAGTTCTCAAAAAGAATTGTGGTCTGTATCATGTCATAAAAGGAGTGTGTCTACCACCTTCTTCTTTCTTCAATACATAAACTTCAGCTTCAAATTTATTATGAGCTTTTACAGAACCTGGTTTACAAAGAACCTGTCCTCTTTCTATTTGATCTTTTTCAATACCTCTAAGAAGCAATCCAACATTCATACCAGCTTCAGCTGTATCAAATTGTTTGTGGAACATTTCTATTCCTGTAACAACAGTTTTCTTTGGTTCCATTCCAAGTCCGATAATCTCAAATTCTTCATTCATTTTTGCAACTCCTCTTTCAATTCTTCCTGTTGCAACAGTTCCTCTTCCTTTGATAGAGAAGACATCTTCTACTGGCATAAGAAATGGTTTGTCATTATCTCTTACAGGAACCGGAATATATTCATCCAACGCTTTGATAAGATCCCAAATACATTTAGCATCTCCATTTTCATCAGTAGGATTATTCATGGCTTTGAGCGCTGATCCTCTAATAATAGGAGAATTTTCATCAAAATGATTTTTCTTCAAAACATCTCTGATTTCTTCTTCTACAAGATCAAGTTCGTCAGGATCTGATACCATGTCGCATTTATTCAAAAATACAACGATTCTTGGAACGTTTACTTGGTGAGCAAGAAGAACGTGTTCTCTTGTTTGAGGCATTGGTCCATCAGTAGCAGCTACTACAAGAATAGCTCCATCCATCTGGGCAGCTCCGACGATCATATTTTTAACATAGTCGGCATGACCTGGACAGTCAATGTGTGCATAATGTCTTGTTTCGCTTTCGTACTCTACATGCCTGGTATTAATAGTAATACCTCTTGCTTTTTCTTCTGGAGCATTATCAATTTTATCAAAAGCTAGAGATTGAGCAAACCCTTTAGTAGCCAATACTCCTGTGATTGCTGATGTCAATGTTGTCTTTCCATGGTCTACGTGACCGATAGTTCCAACATTAACGTGAACTTTGTTAGCCATAGGTAAATATATTTAAAAGTTAAAATGGATTACAAGTGTATACAAAAAAAAACGCGTGAATTGATACCATACAAATTTGGATGTTGATTGCAAGAGATTTTTTAAAGATTTTAACCAAAATACTGATTTCGATCGACATGGTAGTCAACGATTTTCTTAAAATCGCGCTATCACTCTTCTCGAAACCATGGTACTGTACATAATCAATTCCCTGGGGAATCATTGTATTTACAGTATATATTAAGGTCATAAAGACCTTCAGAGGATGATCGCCAATTGCGTTACCTTGTGTCTATAACTTTAGCCATCCACCTAGCAAAAGTCTACAACTGTCGAAACCTTCATTGTTGATTCCAGCAAGGATATAACAAATAGAAGAAGAAAAACAACACCTTTTTGAAAAAACTTAATTTTTACTTGATTTTGGAATAAAGATACATACAAAGCAAATATTGCTAATATTTTTTGTTTCCAAAAAAATTATAAGTGTACGCCAGGGTAGCTCAGTGGTAGAGCAGAGGCCTGAAAAGCCTTGTGTCGGCAGTTCAATTCTGCCTCCTGGCACCATTAATACCGTGTTTGTTTATGTCCAATCAATTCAAGTCTAGCCGGGGATTAGCTCAGATGGCTAGAGCGCTTGGTTTGGGACCAAGAGGCCGCGAGTTCGAGTCCCGCATCCCCGAATTTTTATAAAAATCAAAACAAGGGCATATAGCTCAGTTGGTTAGAGCGCGTCTCTGATAAGGACGAGGTCGGAGGTTCGAGTCCTCCTATGCCCACCACTATCACATAGAGTAAGCTATTGCAGCTTATTTTTGTTTTATTTTTATTTGTTCAAAAAAAATTACTTGTTTGAAAAACAAAAATAATTACGATGAATTATATATATCTTTATATATAGTAATTATATGAAAGAATTTGGGATCAACAAAGAAAAAAAAACAACTTGGAAAAGTTATCTAAAATATTTGAATGGAACATTTCTTATTATCATCGTGGTATGTTTCATTTTTTTCACGTTTTTTGCTAAAATCAGCAATATGGTATTCAAGAACAAAATAGATGTATTCAAAGAAGATCTTGGACAAATAGCATTTTATTTTTGGACATTTGACAAAGATTTGTCTAAATTTTTGATGACTATGGATGATATCATCCAAAGTTACACAAAAGGAGACAATGTTTTCATCACCAAAGAAAAAGAGATAAATTTCTGCCGAGAATATATAGAAAAAAATAAAGAATATCTCAAAAAAATATGATTTTCAAACTACGATAAACTTATAAACCTATTCTCAGACCTTAAAATCCACCAAAAAGAATTGTTTGAACTCTTAGGGAAAAACCAATCATTCAATTATCTCGTCATCTTGCAAAATACCAACGAAAAAAGACCGAATGGATGATTTTTTGGATCATTTGCATTTATCAAAGTAGCTCAATGACATATCAAAACACTAGAAATAGTAGATTCATATTATCCAGACTTTATCGCATATAAAACGCGTATTCTTGCACCAGAATGGACCGCGCCATTTCTTCCCGATCGTAAAATTTGATTTATCGCAGGAAACAAATTTGGATTTAGTGATATCGACGGAAAAAATTTGAAAGATCTCTACGAACTCATGTTCAACAAAACATATGAAATGCGGAAAGTGCAGCAAACCATGCAGCCAGATTTGTATAATAAATTATTGAATCAGGATATCAAAGGAGTGATCTTTATTAGATCAGATCTGCTCGAAAATTTCTTCACAACGTTTAAACAAAAGGAACAAGAATGGCAGTTTCTCAACGCATCTATCGACCTGATCAGAAAGGAAATCCGTGGAAATAAAAAAGAACTCTACATCAAGGAGATCAAACAATATTTTGATAGTCAGAAATCAAATATTATAAAAAATGTCGTCAATAGATTTGACGAAATAGCGAATAAACAATATATCACCATGTATTTGTCGAATATCTCTACAGGATTTAATGCAATACTCAACAAGCACAATCTAACGAATATATTTGATCCAAATTATATTTATTTCTGGGACACTAACGTCAGTTATAATAAAATCGACGGATTCATTACTAAACACATTCAAATCAATGATGAGCAAGGAATGGTACAAAAAGATAGTAAAAGCGATATCGTAGACATTCATGATCTAAAAAATGGAAAATACACCATCAATATCTATTACAAATTTGAGATTCCAGAATACTATCCGACGCTTATCAAAGAATTTGAAAAAAAATATGAAATCCAAATAACTAATAGAGAACTAGCTATTTTGGGATTGAAACCAGGAGTCTACGACGAACCAGGACAAGGCAAAGTAAAAAAGTGGTGGGAAACTAAAGCGACCATCTATTTTCCAAAATATATCAAAGTAACAAATGTAACAGGCGATATTTACTATCAAGCGCCGTTTTACCCTCCTTTTGCTAACGGATTATTTTATCAGATGGGAAGTATAGAAAACAATAGTACAAGAGTCATCAAAATCAATATAATTATCAATAAATAACTAAAAACTCATTACCTAAAAATTTACAATATTGTTTTTTCATAAACTAAATAACAAGAGAACGCACCATTATTAAATCAATATGAATGGTAGTCCGAGCATGAGAGACGCGTAAGCGGATTAGTACCTATATATGTTCAGTAGAATAAACATGATATTGCCCTAATGGTGCTTGATTTTTTTATCCAATATTTTTGTTCCTCCTTTGTTGTAAAGGAGGGGGACCGAACCCCGCAATACTGCGGGGCGAGCGGTGGAGGATTTTGACAAAAATATGGTCGTGGGGGTTGGGGCACGAAAAGCCCCAATAGAATAAATAAATACCCTCGTACCTATCTATGTATAATTTTAAAGAAAAGAGAAGTAAATATATATAAAAAGCCAAGATTTTTTGGCATTTTTTTTGTTTAGGAGTAGTATTGAGATAGAAAAATCTTTACTCGATAAATTATTACAATGAGCAATACAACACCAGAAGTAAAATCTTTAGATCTCACGGAAGGATTAAGTGAGGAAGAAAAAAAATATCTGGAAAAGACAGATATGGAAGAAGTATATAAAAACATCAAAGCCGAAGGGAAAAATCTCTACGGTGAGATTATGATAAATCTTCACAAAGAGAATTCGAAAGAAAAGCTGGATACAGCTATAGCAGCAGCCGGACTAACAAATGACTTGATCTTGGAAACCGTCAAAAAAGATACGGGAATCTCAGCTCAATACGAAGAAGCGCTCAAAAGAAATACAAAAGATACATGGAAAAACGACAATATTGCTCTTTTGCAAGCATTAGCAGCAAAATGTATCGAAAACATTCAGTATAAAGGAACAAGCAAAGAGATCATTAAAATGCTAAAAACAACGGATTATTTTACAGCAGAAAATCCTATTGATGGATATATGTGACCAAACACCGCTCTTGTTTTTTCATTGATAGCAAAAGCAGAATTGGGGACAAATAAAGGCTCAACTGACGTGCAAGCATTCAATGGAATAATTTCTTCAGATTTGATTCTCAAAATGTACAAATATTGTAATCCTGTCCTCAACAAAGAAACAATCCCACCAACGGATATAGACGCAAAAATAAGCAAAGTAATGCTGTTTACCATGCCAGGATATCAATTAGATTCCAAAGATTTCATAATGGATACACAAGGAGATGTTTCTCAAGACAAAACCAAACTCTATAAAAATATTTACGCAATAAGTGATAAGGAAGCTACTACTCCATTAGGAAAAATAGAGTTTGATACAGATGGAAAATTAACATCAAAGGAAACAACAATTAGCGGTGTGAAATATACCGTGACAATGGACGATAAATGAGTAATCATTTTAACCAAAAAAACAGCAGAAAAAGCCACACCAGAAAAGAAAGAAAAATGATGAGAAGATTTACAAAACTTACTTTCCAGTGTAAACGAAAGTTATCCGCTAACAGCAGATTTAACATGAGGAACAGGCAAAGCAATTTGATATGAAATGATGCCCCCATCCAACGACAAAGAAAAGCCAAAAGAATATCAAGAAAGAGCAACACTTCTTATGTTAAATTACATAACCATCAACGGAGAAAAACTTTTTGATATCAAAAAAAATATCAGCAAATATAAATACGATAAGGACAACAATATGTTTACCCTCCAAGTAAAAGTCCCGGAGACTGTAGCAGAATGAGGGACAGAGGACAAAACACTGAATCTAAAATTTTCTTTGGTAGAGAATTCTAAGTTTGGAAACAAGGTAGAATTTAAACTTACAAGTGATGACAAACAAATTACTGCAGGTAAATTTATGGTATACGATATTTCCATTCCTACCACATCAGAAAAAGAGGCCGATGTAAGAATTATCTACAATAGACAAAAGACCATCGACAATCTCAAAAAAGAAATGGCATATTCACTTGTAAAACCATTTGAAAAAAATCTAAGCCAATATAATAATCTAGATTTTCTCAGTCAAATCAAACTCAGTGATGGACTGGGAATAGAAAAACAATGAATTATTGATAATGCAGATTTAAGTAATGAAACTAAATATGAAACAATTGAGGGATATTACAAAAAAGTATTTATCAATTACCAAGGAGATTATAGAGAAGTAGGTAAAATATATTTCAAAAAAGATGGAACACTGGATACAGATAAAATGAAAGATGCTGAACTGAAAATTTATGACGTAGACCTCAAACCAACATTTACAGAATCTACAACCAAAGGGGAAAAAGAAGTAAATCTGAATATCGATGACACGCAGCTCCAAGAACTCAACGACAAAATCAATAAACAAAAAAATCAAATCACAGACGGTTTGACAAGCTTATCCAAAAACGTAGACACAAGTCTAATGACCAATCTTCAGCGTGAAAAACTTCAGGATTTAAGTAATATTACTCTGTATCCATTACGCGATTTATATTCATACAATGTCATAGAAGACAAAGGAACAGCAAAAAAAACAATAGACACCAAAACCAATATCTACTTCAGATTTAGTGATAAAGACGCAATACAGATAACTAATTATTTCTGAGAAGATACAAAAAATCAAACTGTGGTAGAAGTAACGGATACGAAAAAGAGAGGCAAATCCATACAGCGTGACTTTGAACTAATGTTGAATGGAAACAGTTTAACAAGTTTGGAAACTAAAGAAAAAATTGCAGCAGAGATACTACCAACAATCAATGGAGTTTCATTGCCACAAAATACACAGTACAATGTTGCAACAAAGACATTAACATACTACGATGCCAAATGATCATTGTCCGCATCCATCAATTGTGAAAGCCCCAAAACAGAAAAAGAATCCAAACGAGAATTACTAAACAATACAACTTTGGCAGATCCGTTAGATTTCTTTGATGTAGCCAAGACAGGAACATGCGCAACACTTGGACAAACAGAAAAAGAAAACATTTTCAAAAATCTTATGGCCAAAGAACTAAATAACAAGCTTACTAGATCATCTACCATTCGTGTACTCAAGGATAGCACTAAAATGATCTATGAATATTATACTATTCAAGATAATAAAGATGGTAGCTTCACTACAGAAAAAGACAAAGAATTGATCCAAGCAGCAAATAAAGCGATGGAAAAGATGAAAAATGATTTCCTTATCATCGACAAAATCAATACAACTAGCCTCAAGCTATGGGAAAAAGTCACAAAAAAAGAAAAAGATCTTTCTATCAATTCAGGACTTGGTGGTATCGGTATATGTAATGTCACTGCAGAGAATATCATCAAATTTATCCAAAGCTATGAAAAAACTAGAGAACTTTCTGCAACTATAGGCAAAGATGAAAGTACAGCAAATCTTACGACAAATAAGATAGAATTCTTGCCAAAAGATCAAGCGATCACTTTCAGCATCAAAAAAAATAGCATTGATCTAAAAAATGCAAGCACAACTATAGCAAATGAAAGTTATACTCTAGATTATGATAATAATGGCAATAAATTATTATTTGAAAAAGGGAAAGCAAAAGAACCTGCAAAAAAAAAAGATTAACGGAAATTAGTCAAAACATTTCTGAGAACCAAGAAAATATTTCTGAAAAAAATATCAAATCTGATGATAACAACGGCCAAAATCAGAACACTTCAACATCTGAGTGATTTTCTACGATTCCAGAGAAAACAATTACCACAATAGAAGAAAAAACAATCGATAAACCAATCATCGCATGAACAAAGAATGAACACACACAACAATTTCAGAAAAATGAAGAACATCAGAAAACAATAAAACAGAAAGAAGAAATTTCTCCTATACCAACAAAGGAAGCAACAGAAGATAAAGAAATAGCTCAAAAAACATTGTCCAAAAAATCAGATGCTATCAACATAGCACAAACTATTATGGATAAAGAAATTAATAATAAGGAAATTACAAACACAAATGGAACCAAGTTAAAAGCAACAGTCAAAGAAGTAAAATGATGACTCACCATCGAATTCAATACTGAAGAACCAAAAAAAGTTACTACAGAAAAGCCACAACAAACAAATATAATTTTAAATAACAATAGAGTAACTCCGACGAAAGATGAAGAAGCAGAAAAGAAAGAAATCATCGCAAACGAATCGCCAAAATCTTCTGAAATTTTATGAGAAAATCATCCAGTATCCTCAGAAATATTTAGTTTACAGTCATTAACAAAATCATTTTCTCAGAACATCATCAAAGAATGACTCACATACAAAACGATTTTCGACAAGATCAGCAAAATAAAAAACGCAGAAGTGATGACAACAATAGAAAATTACCTTCTCAAATGACAAATAAAAGAAGCGCAAAAATATGTAGGCATGAAAGAAGGATCAGCATATGCAGATAATGCAGCCAATGGAGTGCTGGATAGAAACACCTTAAACAGATTGACTAATCGGATGGTTGGTCTCAGTGGAAACGAATTGTTACAAGAAACAAGTATTCCACAGGACATAAAAGATGCTTACACAAACTTTGAGCTTAAAATAGGGCTATTTGACAATCTTGGTGAGCCATATACCATAGTTTCCAAAGCCAATTCATACGCATACCTTTTTAAGTGAGACCATACATTGATGAGTGTGCACAAAGTCATCCTAGGAAAAGACAAATGAGACCAGCCAAATAGAGCGTACGAAGGAGATGACTGGACAACACCAGGAGGTATGTATTATGCATACGCCAATAAAGAACCAGACAAGCAATATGCTTGACCTGGAGATTATATTGTACTATATCCCATGGAAGGACAATATTTGAATGTTGGTTGATATACATTAGGAATACACACTAGATATCTTGTAGAACCACAGAGAAAAATAGCCTTGGAAACCGATTGAACTGACACAAGAATGAGTCATGGATGTATCAACACACTGGAAAATAAAGGCGCAGGAGCTATCTATGACAATTTAGTCATAAATACAAATACTGGATCTAAAGTCTATGTCACCAAAGAGCCATAAAAAATATTTAGAAAAAACCCCGGAAATTCCGAGGATTCAATAGATACACAACTTGTTATTTGTGTTTTGGTAGGTTTTTGTCGTCGCCACCTGGACCGGTAATGCAGTATATTGCACTTGCACTTCCATTTTTTACCACAATCGGTTCATTCTGAAGCAGGATATATTTTGTTGCACCATCAGTATTGGCAACATATTCTACCACATACTGATTATTCATCCCGCCAGCCCGGCTTGGAATGTTTTTTATGTAGGTAACCAAAGTAATGGTTTTTACGTCCATCACCTGGCGAATAGTTCCATAGGCTTTTTCATTCGCCCATTTCAGAGCCTCAGCTTTCACTGTGGGATCCATTTTACTGAATTCTACTGTGTCAGTTGCAGCAATTGACTGTGCCTTTACGGCGCTGATGCCGATCACCATCATGATGGTAAGGGCAGAGAAAAATAATTTTTTCATGTTTGTTTTTAATTTTAATGATTTTTTTATTTGTTTGTATTGTTATACATAGACATTTACACATAAAAGTCAAGAGAATTCTATATGAAATATCATAGCAAGCTTTTTTACATGATAAGCCAAAGAATTAAAGGCTATCAGCGATGGGGCGGTAATCTATAATCATCCCCATCTGGACCAATAATACTAAAAGTTCCATTAGTGTTTTTTATTATGGTAGTGCCATCTTTTCTTAGCAATGCCACTTGAACAGTTCCATCTAATGTTACATAAGTAACCAAAAATTGATCATCTGATTTTCCCAATCTGCTTGGAACTTCTTTAACCAGAACGATACTGATAACTTTCTTGCACGTAATGTTTAATGGAGTATTTACAAAACACACATTAGCAAACCTAAATAATTTTCGCTGGGTTGCTGTGTCCAATTTCGTCCACGGAACTGAATCATAATTTTTCAAATCCAAATTTGATTTTTTAACTTGCGTTGGTTTAGTTTTATTTGCCAATGCGGCTTTTTTGACTGTTTGTAGCATCGAATTCACTAAATTAACTGAATCTTTTAACTTCGCCAACTCAAGAGAATTTTGATGATGCTTAAGATTCAATTGTTGTACTTGTACAACTGAATCACGCCTGATCGCAATCCGCTTCGCTTCTTGATAAATTGTTTCGGTTTTTGCTTTTAAAATTGAATCGCGATAATCCTGTTGTTTCTTTTCCTGCGATTTGGTGATATAATTGACACCACCGCAGCCAACTATTACCACAATCCCTGTGATAAAGAGCAATATTAATAACTTTTTCATAGTTTTTTATTTTTATATTAATTTTTATTTAGTTTCGACTAAGAACTTTAACTATTTGACGAAGAAAGTCAAGTACGTTTTCTAAACAATCTCCTCTTGTAATATTTTTTTGAAATTGCTTTTCTCGACTAAATCTTTATTATTTCAGTCTCAAAATATTATATATTTTACCACAAACCAAGCACACCATGATCCATAAACTCAATATACATGCGCTCTGCGTAGATGCTTCCTGTTCATGAAATCCATGAGTCATGGAATACAGAGCTGTCGAGTTGCACACACGAAAAGAGATTTTCCATTCTCCTATTTATCCAATGGGAACAAACAATATCGGAGAATTTTTGGCCATCTATGAAGCCATCAGATATATCGAAACTCTCAACAAAAAGACAAAAAAAACTAAAAGCCCCCTTGATAAAGGAGGATTTGAAAAACATCGCTATGATTGCATTTTCTCCGATTCCGAAACTGCTATCGCACGGATGAAATCTAAAAAAATAAAGACAACATTAAAATATACAAAAGAAACCAAGGAATTATTGACCAAAGTTCAAGACGCACTTACTCGAATAAAGACTCATGATTTTACTA
This sequence comes from Candidatus Absconditabacterales bacterium, assembly GCA_041663325.1. Lineage (GTDB taxonomy): Bacteria > Patescibacteriota > Gracilibacteria > Absconditabacterales > Absconditicoccaceae > CAJBLF01. The sequence continues at coordinate 34,641 of JBAZRN010000012.1, forward strand.
TTCCAATTCGCAAACGAGAAACAAATATTCGAGGAGAAATTCCAGCAGATTTCGACAGAAAATAAAAAAAACTTAGTGAAAAACTAAAAACGAATAACGAAAAACGATGGATTTGTATACTCATGAACTATCGTAATTTACAAGAGTTCATATCAAGATAAGTCCTACATTTTTCACTTTTCACTATTCACTTTTCATTAATATTTACCATTCAACTTAAATGTTATGATACTAAACAGCAAGTATAGATATATCGGCCTCGATTTTGAAACCACTGGACTTGACGTCACCAAAGATGAACCTATCCAAATAGGGATCATAGAGATTGATGAAAATGGAAAAATCATAGGCGAATACCAATCGCTCATTAAACCAGACCAAAAAACTGATGAGCTAAAACACATCGTCGGATTTATAACCGGACTTTCGATCAGCGAATTGGAAACTGCTCCCACAAGAGAAGAAGTGTTGTCACAAATACAACAATTTTTCTGAAAAAACACTATTATTATCTGACATAATATCACGTTTGATCTTGATTTCTTGAACAAATATTTTCCTACGCTCGGTTATCATTCCAAAATTGATACAATGAATTTGGCGCAGACGATAGTACATTACGCACCAAGTTATGCATTGGACGTATTGATAGAAAATCTGAAATCAGAAAAAATTTTCAACAATATTTTCAGTGATGAAGATCATGGGGAAGAGAAATCTCATGACGCTTTTTTTGATACCAAAAACAGTATAAAATTATTTTTATATTTTGTAACGCATCTCTATCAGCTCATAGATTCATATCCCAACCTTGTCCACATCATCAACCAGACAGAATGAATATGGAAAGAAATATTGCAACTGGAGAAATACAAAGACACCCCAATGGTCAAAGTCAATTTCCCAGCACTGGAAAGAATATCACCGAGCAATACGAATATGTCGAAAACGGCCGACGGAATAAATACAGACGATTTAGAAAATCAGAAAAAATATTACATCGGAAATATAGCAATCAAAGACTTCCTTACCGCTTTAGCAGCGAATAAAAATGTAATTTTAGCATTCCAAAATATCCAGAAACTAGACATTGCCAAAGCAGTTTTGAATGATATGGGGATCAAAAATATTGGTTTCACAAAAGAAGATCAAACCATCAATCAAGAGGCATTTCAGAAGTTTTTGAATAAAGGAATTTTTAGTCAGGAAGAATGTTTTTTTATCATAAAATATCTTTCTCATCTCAAGAGAGGACTCGGGGTTTTAAATTTAAATAATCAATCTGATTACAAAATTTATTATTATATCAAAGACACGAGAAGCCAGACAAGATACCCGATTATCCTGACGACACATCATGGATTATTTACAGCGATGCAGGACAATGAAGAGACATATAAAGACTATGATATTTGTTTTTTTGATACCGAGCAACGATACAAAAGTTACAATTTTTTCCTGTCCAGTCCCTGTGATCTTTATTATACGTTGAATATTTTAGAATCATTTATCTATAAACAAAATGTAGATAATCAGATCCAATGAACCACAAGCCAGTCGAATGAACTACAAGAATTCATAAACACATTTCAGATATATATCTGAGTCTTGTTCAATGAAAGTACCAAGCTATTCATCAAGACACAAAACAATATGATCCAGCACGATCCGATTCGAGAGCATGGAGACTTTTATCAAAGCAATCTCCTGTGGAAACAATTGCTCGAGAAAAAGCAATGACTCCAAAAAGTGCTTTCTGAAGACAATTA
>JBAZRN010000013.1:0-5985 GCA_041663325.1 Candidatus Absconditabacterales bacterium
CGAATCTTTTTCATGTCTTTGTCAGTATAGATAAATGTCATTTCAAATTGGTTAGGAATAAATCCCTACCAATTTTACTGACATTTCTATTTTTGGGTACTACTGACAATTTAACCTTGCTGTGACAAGCAGATCAATCACCATTTCGGTAAGATTCTATTGTGGAAAATGGAAGCAAAAATTCCGTTTAGGATCATTAGAATCAAAAAATCCATTACAATTTGACTTTCGAGATAGTGGAAGATCAACAACGGTGAGTTATTCCCTATCGACAGATTGCTTGGATGATAAAGAATTCATTCAAGAATTAAAATCCTGGTTGAAAGAAACAAAAACGACCCTTGAACTAAATTTTGAAAAATGGGGAGAATAATGGGAAAAGTTTCGTACACTCACTGGTATTCAGTTGGGTGTTTTTTTATATTTTCATTACGCCACACACTATTAAAATAATTGCCATTGATAGCACGAAAAGCTCCAGAAAAGCTCCACCAATAGAATAATAAAAATATATATTGAATACGTATCTATTTGTTTATAAACAAATATTTGCAAAATTTTAAAAAACCAGTATACTTATAACATACGAAACAAAAAAAACCTTTTACCTTTATTACAAAAAACAAAAATGACAGAAACAAAAGCATCAACTAAAGCAGAACCAAAGACAGGTAAACCAGTAGCCACAGCAACAAAAGCTACTCCAAGTAAGCCAGCTGCTCCAGCAAAAGCTGCAGCGCCAAAAAAAGTAAATAAAGATGAAATTATGCAAAAACATCAACAAATGGTGCAATTCGTGCAAAATCTTTTGGGGAACATGGAAAATGACATGAAAAGAATCAGACTTGCGCTCAATCAACTTGCAAAATTTGATCCTGAAAATCCTGAAAGCCTAGAACACAAAGATGCAGAACATGGAATGGGATGACAAGAACTCAAAAGTTATTCAGAAGAAAATGCAGAAGTAGTAGAAGGAAAATTTGATGGATACTTTATGATCGGATCTGATCAAAAAAAATATCCCGTACCCATGAATTATTCTAGCAAAACTAAATTAGTTCCTTGAGATCTTCTTAAGCTAAAAATATTAGAAGATGGAAAGTTTATCTATAAATTGATTCAACCGATTGAAAGAAAACATATTAGAGCAGTGCTTTCCAAAACTGATGACAATAAATTCGTAGCGATCACTGACGACGGAAAAAACTACTTTCTCAATCAAGCTGCCGTTACTTTCTTTAAAGGGAAATCAGGAGATGAATTATACATCTTGATCAACGACAAAGAAGAAATGAGTTTCGCCGCTATCGAAGCAATTATCAAAAAATAATTAATTCAGACCATATTGAAAGGAGCCAAATCGGCTTCTTTTTTTATTTTTTGTAATAGCAAATTTTCTCTGACATAGCAAATTTTCTCTGATGTAGAAGCAAAAAATTGACTGGACATTTATTAGGAAAAGAGTAAATTAATGGTCTAAAATAAAAACATATGAAAAAAAACATTATTGTGTTTATAGTCCACAACTATAGATTTATAGAAGATGAGATAAATGCTCTAACAAAAGGATTTCATGTAGAACATTTCTTCAATCCGAAAGAGGCAAAAGACTTTCTAGAAGTATATAAAGATGAAATATTTTGTGTCATTTTGGACACTGCATTTATATACAGTAATACGCAAAAAAGATATGATGCGTATCTACAATTGAAAGAAACTATCCTCAAAGGAATTAATGTCTTGGTAACAGAATTACTGTGTTATTCCCATGAAATAAATGAGGGATCAAAGCTAAAAGAAAAAGATGTGTTTAGAGGGTGGATAGATATTTTTGGTCAATACCCACACACAGAAACCAAAAAATTATTGAAAAAAATATTCCCCGATACGCAGGAGGAATAGACAGTAAAGAGCTAGTATTCAGCTCTTTTTTTTAATATTTTTAACCAACCGAAAAAATATCGTTCAATCGTTCCACTTGCCCTCGGTAAGCCGGGGTTCCTCCATCGTTCTATTTTGTCCTGACGGCGTTTACCCCGCAATGGCGGGGTCAGTTTTTTGTCCTAACTTTGTCAGTATTTTTTATTTGAGACCCAATGAAAGTCCGAGGTATTGAGGATTTTCATGAGGTCGAAATTATCCCGCAAAGCGGGACTTTTTTTTGTCCTGACTTTGTCAGTTTTTTTCTTTCTTTGTTACTATATACTCCTCGTACCATAATTTAATCAACTTTCGACCTTATGACTTTTGACTTGATAAATTGGTTATTCCCAAGAACATGCATCAACTGTTGAATGACAGGAGAATATTTATGTAAAACCTGTAAAAAAAAACTGGAACCACATCCAGAAGTTTGTCCGTATTGCCATAGATTTTCCAAAGATTACCTCACCTGTATAGACTGCAGGACAGATAAAAATAACTATCTGGAAGGTATCATCATTCCGTTTGCTTACACCGACCACCTCAAAAAACTCATTATCAGACTCAAATATTTTCACAAAACAGATATTTGACAATTTCTAGTAGAGAGACTAAACATCGCTTTACAAGCTAATGAATCATTTCAAAAAATATTCTATCTTCCTCCCTTGTTAAGGGGAGGTGGTTCGGTAATTATCGGACCGGAGGGGTTTGTTCAGGTCCCAAATTCTAAATTGATTATCTCGTTTATCCCAAGTCATCGATACAGACACTATTTCGTCAAAGGATATAACCAATCCCAACTTTTAGCAAAAAAATTAAGTGAAATTTTACACGTCCCGATAGTAGAAATAGCAAAAAAGCAGAAACATACCAAAACGCAAGCAAGTTTAGATAGAAACGGGAGGTTACACAATCTCAAAAACGCTTTTTCTCTAGTAAAAAATACACAACTCACAGGGAACGAAACCCTGCTTATCGTTGATGATATCACTACCACCGGATCGACGATCAATGAACTAGCAAAGTTGATGAAGTATCACTACCCAAAGATAAAAGTCCGATGAGCAGTTTTGTGAAGACATAGGTAATTTTTTAAAAAAATGGAGCTAAAACAGCTCCAAAAAAGTTCGATAGACGCATGCTACATTGAGATACGCAAATGATCGCGTTTTCGTTCTTTAGAATAGATTATCTTATCTTTTTTTTTAAGCCAGACACTGACTGAAAACTTGTCATACTTATAACAAATACAGAAATTTTTGTTTATTCGGGCATTACCATGGCTAATGCTGAACGCTATATTATCTACCCGTATCTTTTCTTTCATGCCCTGGAGTTTAATACATAATCCTTGCATCTGTTTTTTGTGAAAGAAATCAAAGATTTCATTACAGACCAAAATAAGTTTATTCGATGTAGCATCCATAATAGTGTATATTTAGTGAATTGTATATTTGTTTTATATTAAGATTATATACATTTAGAAATTAAAGTCAATCAAATAAAGATACAAAGCGAACTTTTTTTGACAAAATAAACTATTTGGAATATACTTACATAGATCAATGCTTTAAACTTTAAGCTAAATTATGGCAGACGTAATAACTCCAACAAATTGAACACCGCAAGGCGATACCCAAGATCAAGATTTACAAATCAATCTTGAATCGAACGAACAAGATAGGAAAATTCCGCAAAGTGAAACAGAAAATACACAAAAAGAACCCGAATTAGATCTTAATTTGGATCTTAATTTGCCTGAAGCTCAAAAAAACGACGATCGACTGAAAAAAGAAGATCAAAAAAATAGTGAACCGGTAGTTGAAACAAAAAAAGAAGTTGTAACAGAAGTAAAACAGCCAGAAGAAATCCCACAACAAACACCAGAAGCCAAGACAGAAGAAATAGCAACTCCTACAATCAAAGATGTTCCTTCATCTTCTGAAGTCATCTGAGAAAATATTCAAAAATCATGAGTTGAACCAATGACGAAAATACAAGAGATCCCTGCGTCTTCAGAAATTATCTGAGGAAATCCTCCAGAATCATCTAATTTACAAGAAGATATCAAAATGATTGATGAGTTAGAAGGACATAAAAGCGCAGGCGGTTTAGCTCCAGAAGCCATCATAATTCCGCAAAAAGTACAAGTTGAAACACCAAAAACATTTGATCTCGATACCATGCTCGGCAATCCAGTAATTCCTTCAGCAGCAGCTGAAAAACAACCTGAAACCCAAAATAATGTTCTGCCTCCATTTACCATACCTACAACGACAACTCAAATTCCTATTCAAACAACAACACAAACAGTAATTTCTAAAAAAAATACAGGAGTTAAAACATTGCTTTTCGTAATACTATTTGCAGCTTTATGATTCACCACATTTTTTATCCTCAAAACCATGTATCCCGTGGAATTTGAAAATATTTTTAGTGGAGGTCAAACAAAAATAGAAATCATCACCTGAGCAATAGAAGAGCTTACATGAACAGAACTCACATGAACACAACTATCAGGAGAACAAATAAGCGGCGCAATAGACACAGGAACAGCTACTCACGAAAGCGCAGTAGATAACTGATTTGGAGAATTAAATGATCTCTGAACCACAACAACACAACCAGAAGAAACTGATGTTAGCAGACTCACCGATTATATCAACCAAGGAAACGATTTTCTCGCGCAAGGAAAAACAATAAGCAATAATATCGTAATCAAATATTGACTGTATATATCCAAAAAAGCTACAGCATTTCTCGAAAAGATTGCAAATGGAGAACAAATAAATAATCTCAGTTGATACTTTGCACAATTTGATCAATATCTTATACAATTGAAAGAATTAGTAGGGCAATCCTACGGAGATACCACAGCAAATACAGCAGAGACATGAGTTTCACCCACTCTTCCCACAAATGGATTTGAAGAAATGACTGGCACAACACCAACAACAGACACCTGATTCACATCAGAATAAATCCTCACAGGACAAAAAATTTTTCAAAAATATAATTTCTTCTATAGTCAATCACAAAAAAAACAAGTGAAGCGAAGTTTTTTTAGATGATTGACTTATACCGACGACTTGAGAAACTTTAAATACAACTACGAATTCTCGGAGGAAGTGATTAAAGATTTCGAAAGCAGTCGAGTATACTATCATTAGCTCTCTCTTAGAAAAATATATATACTATCTCCAGTACGAAAAAAATGTCAGTCCAAAAACAATTGAGAACTATAGTTTACGACTCAATAGATTTTTGCAGTTTTGCGGTGATATCGAAATAAACAAGATAAACCGCATGCAGCTCCTTGATTACAGGATGGCGCTCCACAAAAACAATCTAAATGTAAAAACCATCAACTATCATATCGTTGCCATCAGAGCATTTCTCAGATTTGTGTTGAAAAATGATATTGACTGCATGAGTCCTGATAAGTTAGAACTAGCGAAAACACCGCCAAGAGAAGTAAATTACCTCGACGAACAAGAGATAGAAAAAATTCTTGCTGCCCCGATAGCATACACCAAAAGCAAATTGAAACAAGCAAGAGATGAAGCTATTTTACAATTTCTGTATGGCACAGGACTGAGGGTAACAGAATTGATTACTCTTCAAAAAAAAGACATTAAGCTGGATTCTAACCAATTTTCGGTTGTCGGAAAATGATCTAAACTCAGATCCGTTTTCGCGACAAAATCTGCTATCAATGCATTGAGAAAATATAGAGAATTAAGAGTCGACACAAGCCCTTACTTGTTTATAAGTCTCTCTAGAAACGGATTTGGGGAACATCTCAGCAGAAACAGCATCGAAGATATGGTAAGAACATACGCTGGATTAGCTGGGATTAATAAGAAAGTAACACCACATACACTGAGACATAGTTTTGCAACCAGCTTAATCAAAAAAGGCGCAGACATCAGAGCTGTACAAACGCTCCTCGGTCACGCCTCTATCACCACTACGCAAATATATACCCATGTGGATGATAAACATTTACAGAAAGTACACGATTTGCTGGAAAGTTAAAAAGTTTATTTAGCACAATTA
>JBAZRN010000013.1:5995-33191 GCA_041663325.1 Candidatus Absconditabacterales bacterium
GAGTCCTTCTTTTTTTAAATTTACATACGTCTCGTTGAGGGTAGTAAGAATATTTGCATCCGTGCATTTTTTAGTTTCTGCCATATTGATAAGTTCTTCATAGGTTTTTTCATAATCATATTTTTTTTGATAAGCTTCAGAATTAGTATTTGTTACTTTATGAACATATACTACTACTCTCTGCCAAAGCACTTGGAACCCAGAGAAAATAGATGCTTTTTCAGCGGGATGACTTTGGACATATGACCGCGAAAATCATAATAATATTAGTCCGATAATAAGTTTGACAAGATTTCTCTTCAGAAATACCCTTTCTTCTCTATTCATTTTGACCACAAAAAACATAAAAGCATACAAAACAGGAATAAACGACTGAGTAATACGGTTTTCCAAACCCTTTTCAAGCAGTTTTCACACCAAAATATTTTCCTTGCTTCGAAACAATAAAACGATACACATATACACGAAGTTTTTATAATGAAGTATTTTTATGAAAATAGCTTTCGTGCATTGCCGAATTACCCCATGATGAGCGCTTTCTGTGCTCAGAGATCTTATCGACGAAGAAAAAAATATGGAGCATGCAGCAGTGTTCACGCTTTTTTCTGATTGCAAAAAGATCAAGACACAACAACATACCCTCAACATAATCACTGCCCTGCCTCCGCGAGTAAACAAATTTTTCCTCTGGTGCGGCACTCATAAAGTGCCTCTCTTTTCTTGGCTTTTTGACTACCGCAACTTGATGTTTTTTTATCCAAGCTTAATGAGGATACTTTCCAAAAAAATAAAAAGATATAAACCTGATTATATTTTCATTTCCTCCTTCGCCATAGCGAAAAACATCACCCCAATATCCGGCGTCAAAACAACACTTTATCTTCACTCGCCTATGCAATATATATGGACGCATTATGACGAATACAAAGAAAAACTTATGTGAATAAAAGGCAAGCTCTTCAACCGAATAGTTCCCAAACTAAGAAAACGAGATCTCAAGTTTACCAAATTTGATAAGGTCTACGCAAATAGCAAATACACCGCTAAAGTAGCAGAAGAACTCTATGGAATGCATAATATTCACATCAAATATCCGCATCTCCCAGAAAAGTTCTTCGTTCCAGCTGTCCAAGAAACACCGCAAGAATATTATCTTTATGTCGGTAGATTGGTTAATTTTGTCAGAGAAGCAGACAAAATAATCAAACTTTGTAATGAAATGAAAGTCCCTCTTATCGTGATGGGAAGCGGTCCCGACGAAGTCTATCTCAAATCCATCGCAGGTCCGTCAATTATTTTTATCGGATGGATTACAGATGTGAATGAAAAAATAAAAATCATCAGCCAAGCAAAATGATTGATCAATCTCACCAAAGAAAGCTACGGAATCGGAACCGTAGAAGCGCTTCTTCTCGGCGTCCCTGTTTTCGGATATAGTGAAGGGGCAACTGCAGAATTAGTAGATGAAGACTGTGGAATCTTAGTAAAAGACAAAGAACATCACACACTTGTAGAAGAATTCAAAAAGTTTATAAGCACAATATGGGATAGAAAAATGATAGCTAGTAAAGTCAGAATAAAACTTAAGAATAAATAAAAATTTATTTATATTATCATTCAAATATGAATACATTTACTGGCATGTTTGAGAAAGCGCTTGAATTCGCTTTGGAAAAACACAAAGGACAAAAAAGGAAAAGCACAAATATGCCATATTATTGGCACCCTATTAGTGTAGCAAAAAATATTGAAGAGACAAAAAAATCAAAAAATCTAGAACTTTTAATGACAGCCGCTCTTTTGCACGATACCGTTGAAGATTGCGCAGGAGTGACTATTCAGGAAATTGCTGAAAAGTTTGGATATTACGTTGCCGCATTAGTAGACGAGCTGACTTCCGATGAAAAAGAAATTGCAAAAATAGGCAAGACAGAATATTTACAAAAGAAAATGACCAATTTATCATCGTATGGATTGGTAATAAAACTCTCTGACCGCTTAAATAACGTAAGAGATCTCAACAAAACTTCAGAAACATTTCAAAAGAGATATACACAAGAAACTTTAGCTATCCTCGATCATCTTCAGTCATGAATAAGAAAATTAACGCAGACGCATCAAAAACTGATCGCTAAGATAAGAGCTATACTTGCGAGTCAAAAATAATGTAATAGAGTAAATTTATTTTTTGGGTTAATTAAAGATTTTGTGTGGCTAAATAGAGGAAAAGATTAGTAGAGAACTGATTTATCTACTAATTTTTTATATATGACAAATAAAAATAACTTTATTACAACGCCAGATGCATAACAAGACACTCTCCAAATTCGTAGCAATCAATCCTAACGAACCGGAATGGGGGTCCCCCGGTAATTACCGGGGGTTGGAGGTGAGATAGTAAGTTTTTCGTTGTGAAATGACCGTTTGTTGGGTTTGCATCTGGCTTGATCTTTTTGGTCACTTTTTCTATCCAAGAGAAAAAGTGACCCTAGCGGAGCGTTTATTTTTTATACATAAGAGAATCCATTAAAGCTGGAAAAAAAATAGACGAATTTCTTGGAAAATAGCCACACACTTTTTTTAATTATGCCTATTTTTTGTAATTAATAATTCGTAATTTATTTTACGCGAATGATTTTGCAAACCTCAAATCACCATTGGTGAAATATCTGATATCTTTGATACCATAACGCACCGCAGCCAATCTGCTAATACCTACACCAAATGCAAATCCTGATCGCTGAGTAGAATCTACGCCCGCAGATGCAAGGACATTCGGATGAATCATGCCCGCTCAGAGAATCTCCATCCAGTTGGAAAGTTCTTTTTTTCATGTTTCTTTATTGTACACTTCGTATCTCACATCGATTTCAAAGCCAGGTTCTACAAACGGAAAATATCAAGGTCTCATCCTAGTTTCAACGTTTTTGTGAAGCAAAGCAGAAAGCAATTTAGTCATCATTTCTTTGAAGTGTGCGACACTAATATCTTTGTCAATAACGATCCCTTCCAACTGGTAAAACATCGTGTCATGCGAAGCATCCATATTTTCATATCTATATACTTTACCAGGGACAACGGCTTTGAGCGGAAGCCCATATTTTTTGATAAGATAATTTTGCATGGATGACGTGTGCGTTCTGAGAATCAAGTTTTCTCCACTAGGCTCCTTGTCATTGAGATAAATAGTATCGTGCATTTCCGTAGCAGGATGAGAAAGTGGAATATTTACTGATTCAAAATTTTCAAATTTCGTCACCATTTCCGTGCCATACTCCATGACAAACCCCATAGACTTACATATATCTTCTGCGTCTCTTCTGATTTCAGCGAGAAGCGAATAAGAACCTTTTTCAAAGGGAGTATCCAAACTAATATCTACTAAATCTTTTTCAAGCTGTTCATTAATTTGTCCCATTTTAAATTCACGTTCTTTAGCTTCATAGGCTTCAGTCAGTTTCGTTTTGATTTCAGACAATTTAGCTCCTTTCTCTTTCTTCTCTTCCGGAGGTAAATCGACCATTACTTTGAATTCTTGGTTGAGGAGCCCTTTTTTTCCTAGATATATCTGAAAAAAATTTTCCAACTGAACTATATCGACGACCTTCTCCAATTCTCATAAGGCATGTTTCAATTCTATCATTCTTCTAAACTAAGAAACTAAAAACACTACTTGATTACGGATTACTGAGCACCAGCTTAAGATAAGAAAATGATCTAAACTTTCAACCATTTTTTATCAATTTTGATTAAGTATTCACACCCATACCATAAAGAATATTATAGTAAGCAGGTGAAGTGAGTTTTGGTCAATTTTAGTTCATTTTCACCCAACGAAGTATTTTTTAGTCATTTTGTCAATTCAAACACTAGGACGCGACTATTTTCTTTTGCAAAATAAACTTTTTGAGGCTATACTTAACTAAATAATCAAATAGACCTAAGTAGCAAGTAGCAAGACATAAGACATAAAAAAGTATAATAGTTCATACAAAACAATTCCGACATTATTCATCATTCATTTTTAATTATTCATTAGTCTTCATATGATCACACCATTAATAGAAATCAAGGATCTTAGCCGATGATATCGAGATAATCCAGCTCCGCTTTTTGAAAAATTAAGTTTATCCCTAGAAGCAAATGAATTTTTTGTGCTGACAGGAAAGTCAGGAACGGGAAAGACAACATTAGTAAAATTTATTACTGGAAAACTTACTCCGCCAGAAAAAACAATTTTCTACAACAGACAAGATATGGCCACATTTACCTCAGAAGACATCCAGATTTTGAGAAAAAGATTAGGAATAATTTTCCAAGATTATCAACTCTTAGAAGATTTGAATGTCAGAGAAAATATTATATATCCCCTTCATTTATATGAACTTGGTGAAACGATTATAGAGTCCAAACTCAAACAAGTATTGCAAAAAGTGAATGTGAAGCATCTTTTAGACACGCCAGTAAAATTATTGAGTTCTGGAGAGAAACAAAGAGTCTCACTTGCCAGAGCACTCATTCACGATCCAGAATTTATCATCGCTGACGAACCGACAGGAAATCTTGATCGAGAAAATACGCAAATCGTAGCGGATATCCTAATTGAAGCCAATAAATCAGGGAATACCGTGTTTTTGATTACTCACGATATTCATTTATTAAATTATCTCAAAGCTAAACATCCGATCAAATTATATGTAATTAAATAAGACGTCTATGGAGCAAATAAGTATTTTACTTCTTATCATAACGATATTCATATGGCAGAGAGCAAACAAAATATTATTAGCAAAAACATTGTCAATGAAATAGAAACATTAGACATCGCAGGATATCTCAAACAAGAGGTGAAAGATTTTTTAAAGCATTTGCATTATTACAAAATCAAAAATATTCTCCAAAACATAGATGCGCTGAAAGAATATCTCATCTGCCTGGATCATCAAAATACCAATCAAATTCACGAATTGGAATACGAAAAAAACCCAGACATGGAAATAGGAAACCATGATGTTTTCTATTATATTTCCAGCAAAGGATTGAAAAAAGTAGGACAACACAAAATCCACCAAAAAATATGGGAAAATGATTTCAATCTGAACTATATTATGCAAGGGATTACGTGATTCCTCGTCTTGACTGCTGACGAATTCTGTAATGCTTCCCCTACCAGAATGTCAATCAACAGAATGCTTTGGCAAAAACAACTTCAAAACACAGGACATATAAGTACTACAGAAGATAGTTCAGTTATAAATTAAAAAAAATACGCAGGTGAAGAAAAGATGATCACAACAAAGCGTTGAAGTCATTTTTAAAAAAGATTGACTTGAGAATTCATAGCAAAACTATATAGTCAAAATAATAAAAAAAACCAAGAATTTTACAAATAGATACTGAAGTTTCAGTAATGACAGATTTTGATCAAAAACTCTTAGCTCTACTCGATGTAGTGATCGACAATTACATCAACAAATGAGAGCCCGTTGGTTCAAAATTTTTACATTCACTTGAAGATGCTGAATATGCGCCTTCTACCTTGAGAAAGTATCTTAATATGCTGGAAAAAGCAGGAATGGTATACCAACCTTACAATAGTTCAGGAAGAGTTCCTACAGTTCAAGGATTGACCACGTATATAGAAAATTATCTTGTAGCTCAAGAAGATGAAAAGCAGGACGAAGTTATCAAAGTAAGAAGCGGACTAAAACAATTAGTAGAAAGCATTGGCGCATTAGCTGATGGTGTTGTCGTAGGGTTCCTAAGAAATGATGAATACTATTATCTCTGAATAAATAATCTCCTCAGAGATGATATGGTAGAAGAATATCATACCACAAGAAGCATCATCCGTTTCATTGAAGAAAAGAGAATCGTAAAATTTATCGACAGCAAAATCCTGAAAAAGAATCAGATATATTATACTTTTATAGAAGATCAAAAAATACTTATCTCATGTTTATACACCAAAATAACTATTGAAGACTATGATTGTATGCTTTGCATCATAGGACCGACCAGAGTGAATTACAAAAAAAACCTAGCAATTTTTCAAAAAATATTACAATCTTTAGATAGATAACCTTTTTAGCATGACAGAAACCATAGAGAAAAAAATAGATACCCCTGTTTGATGATGATCAGCAGAAAAAACTGATTATTCCAAAGTTCTTGAATGATTAAGCAGCAGAGAAAACCTATGAAATAAAGAATCAGAGGAAGCGAAAAAACAAGCGGCTGAACTTCTCAATAAAATTCAATGAACACCATGAGCAGAAGTTAAAAAAGAAGCAATTAAAAAAAATCCCTCGATACTTCCTCCTGAAGTCAAAACAGCGATTAACCAACTTAACCGTCCAGAAGCAGAAAAAGGAATAGAGCAATCATACGCAAACATAGACGCCACGATCAAAAATAGTAAAAACGAAAAAGGTATCGGAGGATTCCTCGGAAAAATAATGAACAAAATACTTGGTCAGTAAATACAGAAAATTTCAGAAAGATAAAAACTTTCCATAATTCTTAATTTTTAATAAGCGAAGCTCTTAATTCTTAATAAGTTTTTTAGTTATTGTAATAATACAGTATGTCGATTATTCAAAGCGCTTGATGAATTGTATATTATATCGCTTCAGACGGACAGCCGAGATATCTCCTCATCAAAAGACATGCCCTGAGCGGCAAAATAGAACGAGTGGCTCCCAAAGGAAAAATCCAAGGAAATGAAGATATCCAAAAAACTGCGCTCAGAGAAGTAAGCGAAGAAACAGGCATTCCGATAAATCAAATGAAAATAAAACAACTGATAGGAACAACGCAGCTCAGAAACACGGAAAACCAAAAAGGTCAAATGGACAAAGATGTAACCTATTTTCTGATACAATATACGGGAAATCCTGATTTTGTCAAAATAGAACGTGTAGAAGGATATATTGGGATACACAAACGATGCACATTAAACGAAGTATTGTCACTGATCTACTATCAGGATATTAGAGAACTCATTAGAAAAAGTTATACCATGATCAAAGATGGACAAAAAAATCTGGATATCAAAAAAGATTTTATCGACAAACTCGGATAGTTAGAGAAAATACAATTGAATTTTTTGACTAATTGACTATATGTCTTTAACAGAGAATGTGTTTTCTGTTTCATACATGCTACCTTTTACCTTCTACTTTATGTAAAAAATGACAAAAAACCCTGTGATTTCATATCAATTCGTAGATGTGCCGGCAGACAAACAAGAATTTGTAAAAGAAATTGTACAAAAAAACCTTGAGGGAAAAATGGACTCATATTTCAAAAAGATTTATGAAAATAAGGATACTGCAGAAATTAGAATCGAATATAAAATTACAAGGACTAAACAAGGAAAATATACAGGAGACTTCAAATTTAATTACGATGGCGCTGTATTTACCTGGACTACGGGAGAAGGTGGATTCAAAATCATAGAAGATGTTATAAATCACGCATTCGAACATTTCAAAATACATCTATCAAAATGAAAATAGTGTAAACAATAAAACGATTTGCTTATGCCTTTTTACTTATTTTTCAAAAAAGTTATGAAAAAAAATTATCTTACCAAAGAGGGATACGAACAATTGGTCGAGGAACTCAGTGATCTCAAAAAAATCAAACTTCCCGCAGTCTTAGAAAGACTAGGAGAAGCCAAAGCCATGTGAGATCTTTCAGAAAATTTCGAATATAAATCTGCGCTCGAAGACAAAGATTTGATAAATTCAAGAATCAGTGAAATAGAAACATTGATCGATGACGTAGAAATCATCAAAGAAGAGAAAAAAAGCAAATCAGATAAAATAATAGATTATGGATCTAAGGTAACAGTGCAAATGGATGATAACGATATCTATACGGTAACTGTTGTTGGTACAGGAGAGACTACCATGGATTTTGATAAAAATTTTAGAACAACAAAAGACTCTATCAAGATATCACTTGAGTCACCGATAGGGATAGCAATAAAATGAAAAAAGACTGGAGATCACGTTAGAATGAGACTCAACAACGAAAGAAAAGAAGTGAAAATATTAGACGTAAAATAATTCAAGATGTTAAATACTTAGATCAATACACTATATAGCCTATACTGTACATCAAGCTTTAGGCTTCAAGCTTTAAGCTATATTTAGTTGTATTGCACATCAGTAACATTTCGATCATTTCGTATATCAAAAGTAATCCTGCACGTAGCAGAGTTCTTTTTTTGATCAAGTCATTGAAGTCCAAGGGTAATAGTATAGGGATCATGATACGTAAATGTTCATTCTGAGTTTATACTGCTCAACTGAGAAAAATCATTTTGACAATGGGATTGAATAAGATTCATCTTTTTTTCTACTACAAAAGCTTCGTTAACAATCTGAAACATATTGGAAATATCCAAAATCATATCATCAGTAATGTTTTTAAATAAGAAACCAAAGGTATTGTCGTCAAATGCAGTCCAAAAGCCAGTTCCATGTTTATAAAAAGTATATCATCGATAAGATTCAAAATTATCCTTGTTATTTTGGATATAGTCAGCGATTAAATACGTACAATTTTTACTTTTGAGGATTTTACTGCACAAAAAACGTTCGATGTTTACCACAGGATTTTCATTAAACCGCACTTGAATATTGCTTCAAGATTTCATAGCGCTCAGCTGAGGTTGTGTAGAAAAATCAAGATACATAAGTTCTTTGACAAAAAAATATCTATTAGCGTTGATAATAAGTCACTGATCAGGAATTTTAAGGGTATCTACTTCTACAACAGGAGTTATTTTAAAATATTTTTTGACCCTGCCTACAAGTTCTATCTTTTTACCTTCATAAGCATTGAGATTGATAGTAGAACTTTTGAGTCAGATTTTTTTTCATTCCTTAGTAATAAGTGAATGGGTATAGTTAGGAAATTTATTATCAGCGGTAATAGTACCAGAAAAAGTAATAGTTGCTCCCAACGTATACAGAGATTCTGAAGAATTTTGACTAAACCTTTGACTAACTCAGGTAATAAGTTTAATCAAAAAATATGTTCCTACACAAACAAGGACAAGCCGAAAAATAACCTTTGCATTTAGTATTTTTTTTTGCTTAAGATTTCTTATAACCATAAAGATACATAATATCTAAAAAATATAACAAAAAACCGGATACGGTTACCTACTATAATGATTTTAAGAAAGAAAGCAAGAGTATCAGCAAGGACAAAATATTTACCCATACAGCTTATGACCTATGGACACTAAACGAAAAGAGTTAATAGACCAATTCATAGCTATAAACTCACATACCAATCTTTCAGCTATCAGAGACCCAGAGGGCATTTGGATCAAACATATCCAAGATTCGCTAGAGATTAACAAGGTACTAGTTCTAAAGCCAGGATCAACACTTTGTGACGTGGGAACATGAGGAGGATTCCCCCTTTTACCCATAGCAATAAATAATCCTGAACTCCAATGTACGGGCATCGATTCCACCAAAAAGAAAATCAATGCTATCAACGAAATGATTACTAATCTCAAAATATCAAACGCTGCAGCATTACGAACCAGAGCTGAAGACCATAAAACAACATATGATTATGTCACTGCGAGAGCTGTTGGATATATCGATAAATTACTCCCTCAAATTCATCATCTCGTAAAAAAATGAGGTCATCTGATCTTATACAAGCAATACACTCCCGAAGAAAGTCAGGATATTATTCATTTTAGTAAAAGATATCGTTTCGTTGTGCAAAAAAGACACAAATATCAGCTCTTTGACTGAGATATTCAAAGAATTATCTATGTATTGAAGAAAATCTAAAAAAATTATTGCTTTATAGTAAAATAAATATATAAGTAGGGTCAAAAAAAACAAAAACCATGAATAGAAAAATAAAAAAAATTTTCTTCTCCAACTTTACTCTTATAGTCTTAAGTGCCCTATATATTATATTCAGTTTTATTTCATTTTTGGCTGAATATACAATAGGGAAAATGAACTGGGAATGGTCGATAATCCTCAAAGGCAGCAACGTCATAATTGACATTATTTTAGTCACTACGGGAGTATTCACCGCCCTGCAAATTTGGTTGAGAAAAAAAATAAAAAAATGGAGTATCCTAAGGAAACGTATGATTATCATATTATACCTAGCTGATACTCTATCGCTAATCTTGGTGTTTTTTTCTTTATATGCACTACGATTGGCAGGTATGTTTTGGGGGAAGCAAATGACCCTCTATAGCTTTAAGATAAATATCTTAATGTCTATAAGCGCAATAGTTATATTAGGCTATGCCCTAAAATTTCTATTGCAAAAACTCAAAAAGACAGGCAAAAAAATGAAAAAAAAAGCAACAATGTCCTAACGCTCAAATTTTATCACTGTATATTGCAGGAAGATGAAGAGCGTTTTTTCGTATATACGAAAATTATTGGCTTATAATACGAAAGCCAAAAAACTTTATCACATATGCCAGATGCACGCCACGGGATAGTAATATTATCGTAGATGAAACAGCTAACTGGAACGAACCGAAATGGGGACCCCGGTACTTCACCGGGGGTTTGAGGTGAGTTGGTAGGTCATGTGTATTTGAAATATTCATACTGAGTTTTGCATCTGGCTTGATCTTTTTCGTTAGTTTTTCTATCAAGAGAAAAAGTAACCCCCAGCGGAGCGTTCAAAAAATATAAAAAAAATAGCTATTCATACATTATGAAAATAGTTACCCAAAAAGTTTGACTAACCTTCAATAAACAACAACACGGACATAATTCAGATACCGAGGAGGAAAAAAAGTATTTGGGGAATGCTTTGAGATAGTTTATTTTCTTTATGAAGCTCAGGGATAAGGTCAGACCCAGCAATATATATAAATGTCCCTGCAGCGAAAGGGATCAATATTGCTACCATATTATTCGTATAACGATATAATAAGAATGCAATCAATACACCAAGCACTGCAGTCAATGCAGTGACAAAGTTGAGCAATAACGCTCTTTTCCTGCTAAAACCTCCATGAACAAGCACGCCAAAATCTCAGATCTCCTGGGGGATTTCATGCAATACCACAGCAATCGTAGTCGCTATTCCGACAGGAATGCTGACTAAATAACTCGCTCAAATAATCAATCCATCGATTAAATTATGGACCATATCTCAGACCAAATTCATGATCGCAAATGGATGCGTATGCTGTTTGGTAACAGGCATATGACAATGATTTCGACGGATAACCTTTTCTGTGATCAAACCAAAAAATATTCATCCGAGTATTCGTAATGAAATAGTAACATTTCGTCATGCTGTATGAATTATTCCTGGCAACAAATGAAAAAACACATCGCCAAGCAAAGCTCATGCAGAAAAGCTGACAAGCCATAAAACTATCTTTTTGAGTAAGGACAAACGAATTCATAAGGTTGCAATACCCACCAACGAAATTACACTCACAATAAACACACTCACAAGTGCATACCAAAAAGACATCATACTCTAAAACAACATATAAAATAATCAATAGATGTAGATAGTATGATTATGTATTTCTTGTAACTTTGCAATATTTCTTACTTACCCATAAGGCGTTATTATAAAAATCTAAAGTGTCTATTGGACATAGCATTGATTTTCTATACCAAAAGTATATAAGTATCTAAAATAAAAATTACAATAAAAATAATTTTTAAAATAAAAAAAGTATAAACTTAAAAAATCCAGATGAGCAGACTGGGATATCAAACAGCAGATAATTATGAATAAAAAAATAAATTTTTACGTATTTAAGGTTACAGGCTATGGTAGCCCTGACTCTATAGGTCAACAACAATTGTTTGTAAAAACTAGTGTATCTAATAAATCTTGTTGTTTTTGTGTTTATTATGAAAAAGAAGGACTAAGACTTCCAAATAAAGATACCGAAGAGTGGAAGAAATCCTTTAGTCTTCTCAGAAAATTTATCAATACAATTGGCATTGATTGTAAACAAGGACTGATGGAATTTAAATTTCATTTTAATCAAGAAACATCAACCGAAGGTGTTTATTGGGTTGATAAACAATGGACAGGACATATTTGGGCTACAAATGTTTTCCGTCTCATACAGCCATTAACTCCAAGTGAAATGAGTTTTGTTCTGGCTCTTCAGAAAGAAATGATCGGATAATAAGTCATGTTTTTAAATATACATCCTTGTCAGTTTAGCTGATGAGGATTTTTTTGAAATAGGTAAAATTGAATATATAAAGTTAAACGACTTCCCTCCTCATTCCACGATCTAGCTTCACCAATGTCTCATATACAATAGTACCACTCTGCTCAGCTAAATTCGCTAGTGAATTTTTTCCACGAGGATTATCAGAAATGATTTCTACTTCGTCGCCAATATGAACGGAAGTATCTATTACATAGGTAGAAAGATTCATACAGATTGTTCACACCTGACGAAAAAAAGTTTTGCGATGTTTGATAAATATTTTTCCTGAAGCAATTCTCGATAATCATTCAGCATATCCAAACGGCACGGTTGCGATAGTTTCTTTATTGCTTGGTCTATAGTCATGATGATAACTCACTCACTCCCCCGGCCAAATCGTTTGTAAACTGATTATTCTCGACGAAAGAGAAAGCACCGGCAAGACATTATTGCCATGTTTATAAAGTGGATCTTGAACGTTTAATGGATTGTATCCATAAAGCGCGATCCCTGGTCTATAGGCGTTAAAAAATTCATCAGTGATTTTGAACATAGCGGCGCTATTCCCGATATGCCTTCGTGTAGGAGTATATCACGCATCTATAATTTTGTAATACATACGTTTAAAGCATTGAATCTGATTATTGATGGTAGAATCTGATATATTATCTGCATCAAAAAAATGAGACAGAACCCCTTCAACGATAAGATTAGGATGACTTTGTACTTCCTTGATTATCTCTGGTAATTCATCCTCCTGGATACCTTCTCTATTCATTCCTGTATTGAGAAAAAGATGAATTTTAGTCTCCTTTCCCAGTCTTCATAGATATCTTATAGTTCAAGCATTGTACACACAAAATGTAGCTTTTTTGTGATCAAATTTTCTATAATTTTCAAGCAACGTTTCTCCAAGGATCAAAATAGGGATTTTAGCATATTTTTTGACAATCATATATTCCGGATAACTATCTACGGCAATATAGGAAACATCAGTTCTGGAAAGCATTTTAGTAACTTGTTTGAGTCCATGACCATAGGCATTGGATTTCAGCACAGGAAAAATAGCAGCCTGTGGTTGGATGGATTGCAGATATTCTAAATTTTGCAGGAGAACTTTTTTACGGAGCCAAATAATATTCATTGGTTTGACTCTAGGGCTGAACAATGCTCTCAAAAATCACAACATTTTTTTAGTATAAAGTATAAAGTATCAAGTATAAAGATTTGTATATAAGTAATCATCAGCTCAAGATATTCAAGAAAACATTTTCTTCTAGGGAGTAAAAATCACTTCCCCACCCTAAAGAATGGGTTGGATATAGAACTAGATTTAGCCAACCTGGTCCTTTAGGGCCAGGAAGTAAACACAAAAAAAATATATGATTTAGAGCCAGAAAGCAAATACGAAGCAAAAATTACTCGTCCCTAATAATTCAGTAATCAATTCTTGAATTTGAAACATAAAAAGATATTGTAGAAAAAACGAAAAATTTATTCAGTAAAAAAATCTATGTTTTCACAGATACAAACACTCCTCACGAATAATTCCAGCACATGCATAACTCATGCGAATAAGCTGGCCTTTACCAACAGACAAAGAACTATTCATGGCGAGGATTTATTTTGGGGGATTTCTAGTTTCCTCAAACATCATGATCTCAACATAATTTTTTGGAAACTATTGGGCGTTTCAGAAGAACTTTTGGAAGAATATTTTCAAAACAAATATACCCTATCCATGATAACAGGAAGTTTGGAGGAAGCTAAAACACTGCCATTCAGCAAGAAAATTTCACAAGAATTCAAAAAACATATCAATGAAACAACTAAGAAACTAGACCTCGATATCCTATTTTGCGTATCATTTCAAGATTTGTCAAACCAATTTACCAACCACCTATACACCCACAACATCAATCCAGAAAGCATACTTGAGAACTACAAAAAACTCAACAAAAACCCTATCATATTGCAGATGTGATTATTTGCTTTTTTACAAACTTTGAGTAAAATCTTCATAACGTTCAATTTAGATGTTAACAAGATTAAACTTATGGAAATCGAAAAAATGCAAAAGATGAACAATATCAATATGCTCTTGGATGCCGTAGAAAGCGAAATCGTAGAAAAAGATAATACGATCGCAACGGGAGAAAAAAGCAAAAAAGAAGAAAAAAAACTCACGATAGAGTACTTCGGTACTGACCTAACTAAAGAAGTCAAAGACGGACTGATCGACCCTATCATCGGAAGACAAAACGAAATTAATCAGATCATCTATACGCTTTTGAGAAAAAATAAAAACAACCCACTGCTCATCGGAGAAGCCGGAGTAGGTAAAACCGCCATTGTAGAATGATTGGCGCAAAAAATCGTCCAAAACGATGTCCCAGAAAAGCTCAAAAACAAGAGGATATTTTTGCTCGATATGGGAACATTAGTTGCTGGCACGAAATATAGAGGGGAATTTGAAGCGAGAATAAAATCTATCCTCGAAGAAGCGATGGATCCAACCAATAACATCATCCTCTTTATCGACGAAATTCACACCATCATCGGAGCAGGAGGACAGGAAAATGGAGATGCGGCGCAGATGCTTAAGCCACTCCTTTCCAGAGGGAAAATCAAACTTATCGGATCAACTACGTTCA
The DNA here is from genome assembly GCA_041663325.1 of Candidatus Absconditabacterales bacterium. GTDB lineage: Bacteria > Patescibacteriota > Gracilibacteria > Absconditabacterales > Absconditicoccaceae > CAJBLF01. The sequence continues at coordinate 20,858 of JBAZRN010000013.1, forward strand.
ATGAATATCAAAAATACATCGAAAAAGATGCCGCCCTCAAAAGAAGATTTCAAGAAGTAATAATCAATGAACCAGATATTGAAACAACGAAACAAATTCTTGTCGGATTGAAACAAACCTACGAAGATTTTCATGGAGTCCAAATCAATGATGAAGCGCTCGACGTAGCGATCAATCTCAGTAAAAGATTTATGATGAATAAATTTTTGCCAGATAAAGCTCTCGATATTCTCGATGAATCATGCGCAAGAAAATCTACTATGAATCAAAAGCTCGGCAATGATAAAGATTACAAAAAATTTGAAGAAACACTTATCAAGATCCAAAACAAGATCGAAGAAGCTATCGAAAAACAAGATTACTTTGGCGCTGCAGAGCTCAAAGCCAAAGAGGAAGAAGCAAAAATAGAAATGACAAAGATCAGAACCAATAAAAACATTCCTATCAATCTCAGACCGATTATTACCAAAGAAGATATTGGTAATGTCCTAGCAGATAAAACAGGCATTCCAACAAATATCGTCAATGAATCCGAAATAGAGAAGCTCAGAAGACTGAGTGAAGAGCTCAAAAAGAATATTATCGGACAAGACGAAGCTGTGGAAGCAGTAGTCAAAACACTTACGAGAAGCAGACTTTCAGTGATAAAATATACCAAACCTATCGGTTCGTTTCTTTGTCTAGGGCCAAGTGGTGTAGGTAAAACATATTTAGCTAAACTGATCGCGAAAGAATATTTCGGAAATCCTGACGCCATGATCAGGATAGATATGTCTGAATTTATGGAAAAATATTCAGTCTCCAAACTTATCGGTTCTCCTGCGGGATATGTAGGATATGAAGAAGGCGGATGACTCACCGAAGCAGTCAGAAGAAAACCATATTCAGTGATATTATTTGATGAAATAGAAAAAGCATCTACTGATGTGCTCAACATTTTACTCCAGATTTTGGATGAAGGTCATCTCAAAGACGCTAAGGGAAGAATGATAGATTTCAAAAACACAATCATCATCATGACCTCAAATATCGGATCAGAAGAATTTATAAAAAAACAAAGCACAATTGGGTTTGCGACGGGAGAAAAAGGTGATATCAACGACAAAGCGTTTGAGCTCGTCAAAGAAAGAGTGATCGAAGAGATGAAAAATTTCTTGACGCCTGAATTACTCAACAGAATTGATTATAAAATTGTCTTCAAACATCTCAGCAAAGAAATACTTGCCAAAATCATGAAAAACAAAATCACACAATTTTTGGACGCGCGAAAACTAAATTCTGAAATCACATTACCAAAATATTCTGACAAACAGATCAAAGATATTATCGAGAAGATCTACGAACCCCAATACGGCGCAAGACCGCTCGACAGGTATATCCAAGACGAAATTGAGCCCCAACTTATCGCCAAAATCATGAAAGTAAAAAAGACTAAATAAATATTTATGTAATTTCTGCAATTGAGTAAAATGTACTATTCATATTTTTATTATGTGTGATTAGAATAATGTACGAAGATATTATTGTTATCACCAAGCCAGTATCACTTACGATGATCAAAAAAACATCCAAACAATGATTTGGGGATTTTGTGAAAGCAGTAGTTGATATACAGCAAAATATTATGGCAATAAATGGAGAATTACATGCAGACGAAGAAGGCATTTTGTTAAAACACTGATCTGATCAGAAAAATCTTTGGTGAATTAACTTATATCCATATGAATTTGACAAAGAAAATTGGATAGAATTTGATTCGTTGATCAATATCAGACCATCCATGAATAATCGCTCTAGATGAGTAGAAGACATAGATATTCAAAGAAAAATACAGGAAATAGTTCATTTACTTATCAAAAAGAAATAATATGATGCATCATACTCAGTTAGCAGAAGGTAAGCGGAGTACACTTTCTTTTCTCCAGCAGATGGGAAATATTTGAAGTGAGGTATATCGTGCTCAGCAATCACAACATAATAACACGCAAAGACATAAAAATGCCAAAGAAAGAATGCTAGAGCTTATAGATTTGACCTTGCAAGATACCAAAGGTACGTTACCACAAAAAATAGAAGTAGCGAGAATGAGAGAAGTATTATGCGATTTTTTTTATGGAGAAAATATCTATCATACAGACGCTAATTTTTTGAATAAATATTTTCTTTCATTTGGCATATTAGCCAACCAAAAGACAAAGAGATAAGAATATAAAATACCGAATTTATAGAAACAAGTACTCCATAAAGTTTCAAGACTATGTTCTTGCCACTTGACTTTTTTAATAAATTACTTTCAGTTGACTTTTCAGAGAGTTTTCTTATGATGTTTTACGTAAAAAAACAAAAATAAATATATAGGGTTTACCACTTGTACCCACAAAGAAAACAAGTTTTCATTCTCTGGAATTCAACAAAAAATCAACAAAAACAAAATAAAAAATAAAAATATGAAAAAATTAAACAATTTTTTTAAAAAAACTATTTTCCCAGCTCTAATGGGAATATGGGCAATTCTGCTACCGATAGTAGATACTGTCCAAGGACAAACATACACCAGATATTATATGGATTCCCTGACAAACTTTCAGACATTATATCCATGTAAAGCGGCAGCTGATACACTTATATTTTATAAGCCAGCTGCATTTACCAGTGGATTATTACACTGGAATTGTAATATACCACCATACAACTATTATGCTGATAGCTTATGTATTCCCAACGATTACAATAGTTATAGTGGCGCTACTGGATTTAGTTGTTTCAGTGGCAACACTTTGCCAAATAAAACTGTATTTGTAATATTTGGTTCTTCTCCAACACATCCAATACTTCATGACACTATTTTCTGTCTAGGCGGATCAGCAACTCTGAGTCCAGGAAACTATACAAGTTACGTCTGGTCAACAAACGAAACATCACCAACCATTTCTGTAACTCAATCCGGAAATTATTCAGTCACTGTCACGGATAATGGATGTACCGATACAACAAGTGCTGCAGTTAAGGTGATAGTACCATATGAAGAACAGCACATTTGTTATGTCACCTGTGATTCTTTATTCTACAAAAATCGTATCAATTTTGAAAGAAATATGGGAGTTGGTATCGATTCAATAGAGATTTTTAAAGAAACAACACAAGATACATGGGTGCCAATAGGCAGCGTTCCTAATACCGATTCTTCTTTCGTAGATATGTTGTCCAACCCACAATTAAATTCAAATTCATATAAGATTATGATTGTTGATAGTTGTGGAAATAGATCTTCATTAAGCCCTTATCACAAGAGTATAAACCTAGCAGTAGACCCATTTCAAATACATCCATTGTTCACGTGGAATAATTACGAAGGTATTGTTGTAAGTACATATACCTTATATGGTATCCAAGCGGATGGACAAATCAATGCTGTCATTACAGATTTGGTCCCTGCATCTACAGGAGAAATGAACCTATATAGCTGGGATGCTTCAAATAATCCTTACATCAAATTCTTTGTAGGATTTCATTGGAGCTGTGGGCAAAACCAAATAGTAGTACGATCAAATGATTGTATATTACGCATCACAAATATCGATAAACAAAAAAAACTTACTGATCTAATCAGCATATATCCTACACCGACTAATGGTAAGATAACTATCACGACCAATCTCTCTATTCAAAATATCAAAATATATAATACTTTGGGACAGATAATTCTAATCACCAAAGAAAAAAGTTTTGATATGCCTTATAGAGGATTTTACTTGGTGGATATACAAACCAATAAGGGTGTCATAACAAAAAAAATAATAGTTCAATAAAAATATTTGTGATCATAATAATCCCGTGCTAGGTATACCTAGTTCACGGGTTTTTTTATAAATTAACAACTCAGCAATTGTTCCGAAATTCCTATATAATGAAAGATATATTATTTTAATATAATTGAACTGCTTTTCGCACTAAATTACTTCCACTATAAAGACAAATATAAAGTCAAACACTAATTCAACTATAATATTTCATTCCTCATTCTTCTGATGCAAAACATGTTGTTCAATATGGATCAGATGTTTCTTTATATAATTTTAGCAATCATCCACCAGTCAATTGTATATTTCCACTTACTTCGAGAGCTTCTGTTGGAGCAATTGTTCCGATACCAACATATCCATTCGCAGCAAGAACTGTCATAGCGTTAGCTTCCGAACCAATTCCTGCGCCTATTCATATTTCAAAGATTGCTCCTGGTATTCATTCATTATACTTCCCCATTGCTATAGAACCAGTTTCATTAGCATTTGTATAATATCCAATCGCTGTGGAAGCGTATCAATCAGCATTTGTAGAATACCCCATAGCTGTGGAAGCATATCCATTAGCATTTGTATAATATCCCATCGCTATAGAAACATATCCACTAGCATATGCATGTTGTCACATAGCAACTGAAGCAAACGCATTTTCATTAGTGGTCTCTGATTCATATCCCATCACAGTTGAGAGATCTCAATAAGCGATTGTTGATTGTCCTATAGCCGTAGAAGAATATCAATTAGCATGTGTTTGAGTTCACATAGCGGTAGAGTAATCTCAACTAGCGGACGTTGATAATCACATCGCTGTAGAATAATTTCAAGTAGCAGTTGTACCATATCCCATTGCTGTAGAACCAGTTCAATAAGCATACGTACTCCATCCCATTGTAGTAGAATAATCTCAAAGAGCATATGTTCCATATCACATTGCTGTTGAAATCCGTCCGTTGGCGTGTGTCTGTTGTCCCATTGCGGTAGAAGCTTCTCAAGAAGCTGTTGTTGAATACCCCATTGCAGTTGCTGCTCTTGAGTATGTTACTGAATTTTCTCACATTGCCGTAGCAGCTTGTCAATAAGCAGTTGTTCAATATCCCATTGCTGTAGATTTAGATCATGCGGCAATCACTCATTCTCCTCTAGTAATAAATCATGATGAAGTAATATTTCCTATGATTTGTAATTTGTTATCGGTTGGATTGTTCGTTCCTATACCTACATTTCTAGAGTTGATATTGTAAATATCATTATTATTTATTCATGTCGCCCAAAAAGAAGATCATCCACCTAATCATGCAATCAATGTACCACTTCCATCAGTTCATAAACAAGTAACGTTTGTATAAAAAGGAAAACTCACTGCACCACTATCTCGGACAGTCATAGCATTAGCCTCATCACCAACACCCATACCCATTCAGACCTCAAATAGACTAGCAGAATATCAAATATTATATTTTCCTATTGCTGTAGAAGAATCTGCATTAGCAGTTGTACCCTCACCTATCGACGTAGAACCATATCACCTAGCTATTGTTCATATACCCATAGCTGTAGAATATCGTCAAGTAGCTCGTGTAGCATATCCCATTGTCGTAGAACCAGTTCAATTAGCATGTGTTGATTTCCCCATCGCCGTTGAATTATCTCAATTAGCTCGTGTACTATTGCCCATTGCCATAGAATCAGTTCAGTTAGCTTGTGTATCAGATCCCATCGCTGTAGAATAATATCAGTTAGCTTGTGTAAGACTTCCCATTGCAGTAGAGTAATCTCAACCACCAGTTGTATAAGACCCCATTGCAATAGAAAAGTTTCAACTAGCAGTTGTATAGTATCCCATCGTTGTTGAAGCATTTCAACTAGCGATTGTTCATCCTCCCATCGCTGTAGATCCCCCTCAAAGGGCATAACTACTTCCCATTGCAGTAGAATTAGGTCAATTAGCTTGTGAAGTGTTTCCCATCGCAGTAGAATAATCTCAACCAGCTGTTGTGTAAACTCCCATTGCCGTAGAATACAATCAATTAGCCGTTGTATTCATTCCCATTGCAGTAGACATCCATCAACTAGCTGTTGTTTGCCATCCCATTGCAGTAGAATAATCTCAATTAGCTGTTGTATGGTATCCCATCGCAGTAGAATAATTTCAACTAGCACTTACTCAAATTCATTTTTCTATAAATCACCATGAGTTGATATTGCCGCTGATAGTGACTTTAGCAAGAGAAGTAGTAGTTCCAATACTCACATTACCAGCGAAATATGCATCTCCGCTCGTTCCGTCCAAGATAATCCCTGTAATCGCTAATGGACTATTGCTTCCATCATTGGTGAGGAAAATTTGTTGAATATATTGGATAGCATTTGGCGCGATAGGCACAACATCAAACGCTCTTGCTATAAAGAATATGCAAGACATTCATAGAAAAAATAATGTAGCTCATTTGATGAAGCTCATAGTACCTTTTCTTGACTGTAACTTTTTGCTTGTGAAGGACATGTTTCGAAATGATAAATGATAAATTATAGATTAAACTTTTAACTTTAGGTTTAGAGCTTTAGGTTTACCCGCCGAGGCGGGCTTTCAGCTAATCTAAGTATACCCCCAGCAACTAGAAACACAAAAAAAGAGTCACTACATTAGTATTTTGGATTGACTTTAATATATGAATAGATATAAAAGGGGTGTAAAAAAGAGGGTCTTTATCAGTAAAACAAAAACACAACTATATAGGGCTACTTGTGCCTACCAAAAAAACAAGCAAAAAAAAACAAAAATAAAAAAATTAACAAAAATAAAAATCTAAACAACATGAAAAAAAGATTATCTTTTATGAAAAAGTCCCTTTCCGTTCTAATTATTACTGGAATGATGTGGGCAATCGTCGGTAAAGCAAACGCACAAACCGCTTATGTATCATTGGACACACTACAATCAGGAGATACTATTTTTTATTGCATATCAAATTACGATACGGTGATTTTGTACAAACCAACAATAGCATCAACAAATATCCGTTGGGATGTCCAAAAGCCTATATACACGTATGACCATACTGCGGATACTCTTTTTTTGAATACTACAAACACTGGACCAATATGGTTCAACTCAACCGAAACTGGGTTAATTGCTCTGCATTTCTTTCTTGTCGGACCACCCGTATCAACATTAACAGATACTATAGTCTGCGGAAATGTCTTTTCTATCACATTCAATGCCAAAAATGAGGATATAGGAGCCACCTATCTCTGGTCTAATGATTCTATCACAAAAAACATTACCGTACACCAGGAAGGTGAAAGTTCTGTTATTATAACCAATGGTTGTGGCATCACATATGACACGGCATTGGTTACCGGTAATCATGCTAATGATGCGAATCTCGGGGCTAATCAGACTATTTGTGGAGGAGATTCCGTGATATTAAGTACAGGAAATGCTAATATTTTTAGCTATCACTGGTCCACAGATGAAATTACATCAACGATTTCCGTGGATACTACAGGTACATATATCATTGTTACTACTGACAACAATAACTGTATATCGGCAGACACAGTGAATATAACTGTTACGTCACCACCGATAAGACAAATTTGTTACGTTAGTTTTGACACACTTACATGGAAAAATAATATCAATTTTCCAACAAATCTGACTGCAAACATTGATTCTTTCAACATCTACAGACAAGCTTCATTGAACATTTGGAGCAAAATCGGTAGTGTAAGCGCAGGAACAATCTATTTTACAGATGTAAACTGCAATCCACAGGCGCAAAGTTATAGCTACAAAATAGCTACAGTTGATACCTGTGGGAACGAAGCCGTGATGTCGGATCCGCATACTACAATCACACTTTTAAGCGCCTATGATCAAGGAACGGATACGTACGGCTTCACATGGAGTGAATACATTGGACTCCCAGTACCAGATTATCATGTATATGGTATTGATGCTAACGGAGCAGTTGCTCTTATCGGAACCGTTCCGGGAAATCAATTTTTTTACAACTACGTTAATCCCAACGACAGCATTATAAAGTATTTCGTGGGATTTAATGGACCGAGTTGCAGTGGGAAAGAAACTTCGCTCGTAAAATCAAATGTAATTCAATCAGTCATTACAGGAATTTACAAGCAAGATACAGAGCAAATACAATTTGCGATCTATCCAAATCCTGTAACAGATATATTGACTATCCAAACCGAAAAAATCAAAGAAGTTCAATTAATGGACGTTATGGGGAGAATACTCCTAATCACAGATCAGAAAAATATTAATTGTTCTAATTTGACTAGTGGTGTATACTTTATCAAAGCAATCACTGCAAAAGGTATGGGGATACAGAAATTTGTTAAGCAATAAATCATCGTTAATTCGATATATCAATCCCGGTTTTTAGACCGGGATTTTTTTATTAAAATATTATTAAGTTGCGAGCAGAAAAATTTTATCTATATAACTTATTTGCCACTAGGGATTATCTTGAAAAATCAAGGAAAAAAAATATACTACTGTCACTATTTATCATCTAAAAAGAAAAGATGGATATAATAATTAGAAAAGATGGAGAATGATATATTGCAGAAATAAAAGGGAAGAATGCCTTATACGCATTTTGATATTCTAAAGAAGAAGCAGTCAGTGAGCTGAAAAATGTCGTAGATATGATGGTTGATTATTATTCTGAGGAAATTAGTTTCCAAAAAAAGATTAAAAAATATTTGGCTGGTAAACAGCTAAAGTATGCCGTATAAATTTTCTGAGATAAAGAATAGATTAAAAAGACTGTGATTTAATGTAGTCAGGCAAAAGTGATCACATGTAATTTTTTCTAATGGTAAAATTACTTTCCCTGTCCCCAATCATGGTAATAAGGGCATATCTCCTGGGGTAGAGTCGAAAATATTGAGTTTCGTTAATATGAAAAGAAAAGAATTTGATGAAATCAAATAAGAAATTTATAGAAAAACCCCCAGCTTTTTTGCTCGGGATTTTTTTATTAAAATATTTTTGACTGTATATTAATAACAAGCTGTTGTTCCATCCATTTTTTTGCCTGCTCATGCGTTATTACAAAAACAAGGATAATGATTAGTATTATTATAAAAGATTGTTCATTCAGGATATCATGAAGTACCACATATTCAGTCTCAGGGCAAAGATATTGCTTGTATACCACCCTCTACCGTAAACAATGCTCAAGTGGTAGGAGTTGTTCCGCCACCAACAGTCACATACCCATCACTTCGGACAGTGAGTGCATTTTCCCTAACAGGTCCTGTAGAATGTCCTATTCATATTTCAAATATACTAGTGGGTAATCAAACATTAAATGTTCATATAGCGAGAGAATTGGTTGCATTAGCTATAGTATAATCTCCCATAGATGTAGATTGAAGTCAACTAGCAGTTGTTTCTAAACCCATTGCTGTAGAACGCGCTCCACTAGCGGTTGTACTTTGTCCCATCGCAGCAGAATCTATTCAATGAGCAGCTGTATTTGATCCCATCGCTGTAGAATGATCTCAATTAGCTCTTGTATTCCACCCCATCGCTGTAGAGTAATTTCAACTAGCTATTGTACTTTGTCCCATCGCAGTAGAATAATCTCAACTAGCTGTTGTTCCCTGTCCCATCGCTGTAGAAACTTTTCAATAAGCATTTGTATTTTTTCCCATCGCCGTAGAATAATCTCAACTAGCTGTTGTTCAATATCCCATTGCTGTAGAGCCAGTTCACAAAGCAACTGTAGTATCACCCATAGCAGTAGAAGTCTTCCCTATTGCCCATGCAAAACTTCCCATTGCTGTAGAAAAACTTCCTACAGTAACTACCACTCCTTGTCATCTTGCAATAAATCCATCTGATGTAATATTTCCATCAATGGTTAATTTATTGTCAGTGGTACTGCTTGTATTTATACCTACGTTTCCATTTACACTGCTAAGATAAAGTTGATTAGGGTGTACTCATGCTTCCAAATAGCCGAAACTAGTAAGTCTGATATTTCAGCCTACTTCTAATTTTTGTTTTGGTGTTGTTGTTCCGATACCGACATTATCACCCGTATTAAATATATTTGCATCAGTAGTTGTCCATGAAGATCCATTCCAAAATGGAGTTGCTCCTAAAATTCATGCTTGTAAAAATCAGGTATCACCTATTGGTCATTGCGGTCAAGTATTTCACGTATCTCACTTTGCTCCAGTTGGTCAAACAGCTCCAGTTGGTCAGCTAAGAGCAAATCAACTCATAAAATTATACACATCACCACTTGTAGATCCTATTATTTTTCCATTACTATCAGTACCAAGAACAACCTGACCAGTTAAATTAGTTATCGTTATCCCGCCTGTAAGTGATCCATCCAAAATGATCCCTGTAATCGCTAATGGACTATTGCTTCCATCATTGGTAAGGAAAATTTGTTGAATATATTGGATAGCATTTGGCGCGATAGGTACGACATCAAACGCTCTTGCTATAAAGAATATGCAAGACATTCATAGAAAAAATAATGTAGCTCATTTGATGAAGCTCATAGTACCTTTTCTTGACTGTAACTTTTTGCTTGTGAAACTCATTTTTCGATGTTAAAGTATTAAAATGCGAAGCGCTGATATTATTGTTTTTTATCTTTAAGCTTTAGGCTTTCAGCTAATCTAAGTATATCCCCAGCAACTAGAAACACAAAAAATCTGACATTTGAGGGTCATAATGATTTGACAAAAAAAACTTTTTGTATATAATATAGACATATTTACCCTATATCACCACACACAAATGAACAATACACCAAAAAAACAGCCAGCTAGACAACACCTAACGTCTAAGTTCTTCAAGTCAGTAGTTCTTACAGGTACTATGCTTCTTTTTGTGTTAAAGCCAGGATTTGGTAAAGGTAATGAAGCGATCAAATCCGAGATCCAAAAGACATTGAAACAATATCCAACGAAGGAGTGGAAAATACAGGAAGCTGATCAGAATAAAAATAATATTGATGATAAAGCATTTGAGCAAGCGCAAAGCAATCTCAACGGAAATAATGACGCACTTAGTTTCGCAGTAAATAATGTAAGCAAATATTACCCAGACATGAAAGAGCATCTCGATAGTCTCGTCAATCACTTTCGAGATCAAGAGCAAAAAGATACGGTAAATTTTCTTTTTCAAAAACATATATTAAAAAACATTACTGATCCCAAAAAACAAGTTACTTCAATACTTTATTGCATAGAACATTTCGTTTTCAAATGAGATTCAAAACTAAAAAAAACTTTTTCAGAAAAATATGACATTGATACATCTATTAATGATGATGAATATGAATACCTCATTAATTTCAATAAATGATATAACAAACGGTTTAAATGATATTACAAGAAATTAGAACAAATACTTGTAGATATGAATAAAATAATTGATGAAAACAATAAAATAATTGAAAAACAAAAACAACAAATTGAAGGTATTGTGAATACTTTCACTGCAAATGATGTTAAAAACAATTTCACCATTAAAAAATTAGTTTTAGATACAGAGACACTCTACATAAAACACAAATATATCATCCCAACACATTTAACAGAACTTATAAAAGCAGCTAAACAATAATTTATTTATAGAAAAAAAATATGGTAGAACAATTAGAGACAACAGACATACAACAACAACCAAAACAAGAAATCAAGCAAGAAGAAACGCTTGATCAAATTCTACAATCAAAAAAACTTGATGCAAAAATTTTAGATAAATTAAAACCTATTTTTGAGGCAGTACAAAAGAGTTTTCAACAACCTATAAACGAATATATAAAATGACTTAATACAAAAGATTTAAATCGTATTATAAATAAAGAAGCAGAACCAATAAAATATTTGATAGAAGATATAGAAGTAACCACAGGAATACCAATAATAGATGTTACTAAAGATAGAAAAGATAAGGTAGTAGAGACTACACAAGATAAAAACGAAAATGAAACCATTCTCGAATCACGAAAAGCGACTAAAGACTCTTACGATAAATTAGATAAAGAAAAATATCCAGAGCCGAAAACACAGCAAGAGAAAGAGCAACTAGCTTCCATCAAAAACAACATCTCTGAACAAACAAAGCAAAAATTAGATATACAGAAATTAGACATCGATACCTATGCAAACTTTTTATTCACAAAACAAAAATATTGAGATAAACTTAAACAAGAAAATAATACAAAGTTCTTAACTAACTTAGAAAAATTGAATGACACATTAGGGATAGTCCCAGAACATACAAAAATAAAAAAAATGAACGATCCAGATTACGCCAACAACGTTGTAACAACGAACGAAAACCTCAAAACCTTCACCGAGACATCAGATAAGTTCGACAAAATATCAGCGCCTACCCTACCAGAAACTAAAGACTTCGATACTGAATTCACGACTTACGTTAAATTCATCGCTAACGAAGATATAAAAAAAAATATAGAAGACAATAAAAACATTATCAAAGAATACAAAGAATTGCATGATAAATA
>JBAZRN010000013.1:33201-35037 GCA_041663325.1 Candidatus Absconditabacterales bacterium
AGCAAGAGATCTCAAAAGCAAAGAAGCATACGATGAATATATAAAAGCCATAACGGAGATTAAAGAAAATCTTCCCAATACAACCCAAACTATTATCAAGCAAAGAGTGATGGGAAGCTGCATCACAGGTCTCGCAAAATATTTCGATACAACGACTATAAATCAAGATAACTTTTCAAATGATTTTGATATAAATACCCAGGAAGGCTTTACCATAAAAGACGATATACTTGCTATCAAGGGAGATATCAAGGGAAATCGTGTAGGATTTTATTACAATCTGACCGATCCGGACGCGCAATTGCAGTCAGATGATTTTCTTCATTTTGATGGAGTATCAGAATCATTCACTTTTGGCGTGGATGGGGGTTGAAAAAATAATCTTGGAGTAAAACTGCCGACACTAGGCTTATTAAGCGATCAAGCGCAAGGAGTCTCAGAAAAAAATTTCACCGCACTGCTAGAAAAATCAACAAGTCTAGAAGACTTTGAAGCGGCTATGAAAGAACAGGTAAGTACGGAATTGCTTAAAAATTATGGTCAGGAAGCCCTCGTCAAGACTCGTGTAGAGAGAGATATAGAAAAAAATATAACAGCGCAGACATTGAACGATATATTTGTGCCAAAAACAATACTCGAAGAGATGAACAGAGACAAATCTATCAATAAAACGACAGAAAAAAAAGCGCGAAAATTGTTGAATATCCGAGATAAAAGCACAGAAAATATGAGATCTGATGAACTGAGAAAATTGAGATCGCTTACGGAAAGATTAGATTCCCTCATCACGCAAACCGATCATGGAAAGCTAGAACCCAAACGGCAGAAATTGTTGGAAGGCATAGAAACAGAAAAGTCAGCAGTTACCTACAATGACACACGATGAACTGCAACATTGAAGTTTTTCAGAAGATACAGCGACAACGATAAAATAAACCTGCAAGACTTAGACATGTTTGTCACTAGTTTAGAAAAAAAAGAAAGCATTTCAGAAAATATAGCTAAATTCTCTCCAGACTTTCAAACTACAGAAGACCACGAAGACGCTGATGGATTGTTGGAGAATATCGCATAAAAAAAAACGACAGAATTTCTCCTATCGTTCTAATATCCATCGTTCTTATTTTCCCAGCCAGTCTACAAATACTTCATAATCATGAGATATATCCTGATCTTTTTTTATTTTTTTCTCGGTATTATTGATTGCATAAATTACCGCTGCGTGTCCTTTTCCACCAAAGTGCTCACCTATCCTTTCTAAAGTCCATTGAAAATATTTTTTAGCCAACAACATGAGAATCTGACGCGCGTTGGTTATCTCTTTTTTTCTTGATTCAGATTTTAATTCTTGGACAGAAATACCATAATACTGCGCTACCATATCCACGAGAAGATCAAAATTTTTGGTTCACTTAGTATTGGACTGAACAGCTGCTTGCGTAGCATCCGTGCTATGTTCTATGACATAACCAAGCGTCTTGAGACATTCATGGACATCTTGCTGTTCAATATCTTTGTGGAGGATAGCTTTTCTGCTCAAGAGAATATTGAGCGCTCATTCTAGCTCTCTGACATTGTCTTTGATATATTTCGCGATAATTTCAAGCAAATGAAAATCCAGATCCTCACCTTTATTCATGAGTTTGGATTGAAGAATCGCGATCCTAGTTTCAAAATCTGGTGATTTGATATCAGCGACCAATCACAAAGCGAAACGTGATTTAAGTCTGGGCTCGATATGGACAAGCTCCTTTGGCGGACGATCAGATGAAAGAATAATTTGTTTTTGTTTGAGTTGGAAGTCATTGAATATATTGTGGAATATTTCTTGAGTTT
>JBAZRN010000014.1:0-24291 GCA_041663325.1 Candidatus Absconditabacterales bacterium
AAAAGATTTGTGTACGATAGATAAATTGAAAGAAATTTTGCCCTACGTCGATGCGATCAAGATCGAATGAAGAAGCAAATCAGAATTTTATGTTTGAGCAGTTGTCAAAGCATATAAGCATGTCCGCGATGCCATTATCACTGGCAAAAAAATAGATGAAAAAGTAGCGAATCTCGTGAATGTAATTCCGCATAGGGAATACTGGGATGGATTTTTGTTTAAGAAACTTAGTGAATATCCAGAGAGTGAAACAAATCCACCCTCACCCTCCTTTGTCAAGGAGGGAACGTCTCTCCCTTGACCAAGGGAGATGAAGAGGGATTTGGAAAGCTATACTGGTTCAACGACTTTGGAGAGTGCCGGTCCTCTTTTCAACCGCAACTACTTCGGCATGTTTTCTGATCAATATATTGAAAAAAATAAAAAAAAATATTTCCATATCGAGCCGAAGGAAGTCATCATCCCAGGGATGAAAATCAAATATCTGAGTCCTACGGAGATGGGTGAATTAGAAATTTTAGACATCCTTGACGCCAAAGGGAATCAGGTAGAAAAATCACATTGTAATAGTTGAGAAATGTATATGCTGACTGACAAAAAACTTGAAGGTCGGGAAATTTTATATGAATAAAAGATAATTTTCAATTTCTAATTTTTAATTTCTAATTTTTAATTTCTAAACCAAAGCTTTGAGCTTTATGCTTTATGCGTTGAGCTAAATAGATGGAATCTTTGGATGATACCGATTCAAGCAAATACAAAAACGATTATTCCTATGATGACAAATGAGTTATCCATACCAAAGATAAGAGAAAGAAGTCCAAAAATAAATGCACCGCACATAGATCAAAAATTTGACGTAAACTCTTGAATTCAGGTGATTTTTCCTCACATCCCAGGATCTATGTAATCAGATATCAGTCATGAGATCACGGGGCGGATAAGCGATAATCATACCGATATACCAAGCGAAATGGTGATGATGCTACCAAAACTATTTTTGAATCCGAGAAGAGCGAAAAGGAACGAAAGGAAAAACAGAACGATAAGAATGAACCTTCTCTTGCTATATTTATCTGCGAATTCTCCGGTAAAAAAATCCAATACATAAGGTAATCTCATGATGACGAAGATGATCGCTATCTGAGAAAGAGAAAGATTGTTTTGGATTGCTATGATAGGGATAAAGATAAGTCCGATGTAATTGAGCATATTAAAAATAAATTCAAATCCTAGTGCCTGATAGAGCTTTTTAGTTATATCCGGGAGAGAGGCGAAGATTTTTTTTATAGTGACGAACGAAAAAACCTCATGAAAAAACTGATGAAGGAAACTTTCTTTCCCAAGGAAAGCTTTTATTTTCTTTTTACTGAGATTGGGTAATTTCGTATCCGTGATAAATGAGATACAAGAAAAGATTCAAACAAAAAGGAATACATAAGGAAGTGATATATATCTGATCAAAACCGCTGAAATCAATCCTCCTACCACATAAGCGAAATTGAAGCTTGAAAAATAGAGGCCAAATACTGTGCTTCTATTTTCTTTTTTTCCGTATTTACGGATCATGCTCTCATAGCTCGTAAACAATGCTGCATATCAAATACCATTGAGCATCACCGCTATAACAAGAAAGACAATTGATTTTTCGATTCCCGCAAGAAAGAAAAAAATACTTGTCAAAACATATATTCCCTTGCCTAAAAAGATAATAGATTTCATATTAGAGTGATCATCAAGGGTCCCTACATTTACCGAAAAAATCATTTTAATAAACGAAAGAAAAGCTGCGATAATCGCTACCCGGAATACATTATTTACTATGGATTCTATATAAATAGAAAAGAAGGTATCTCCTCCGAGTCCCCGTCATAAGATAAAAAGGAATATGGATAATGATACCATTCTGATAGAAACAGGAATGGAAAAAAAATCCTTTTGGATAACTTTGATAATACTATTGTGGTCGTGATGAATTTCTTGCATATATTCATTGCTATATAAATAGTATTTATCCATTGTAATGATTTTTTTTTATTTGTCAAAAAAGCCCGCTTATGCGGACTCTTCTCTACTATAATATATGATTAACGTTTTACTGACATTGATTTTCTGAGTTTGCCTCTTGTCCGTCCAGACGTTGGCGCGTCTACGATTTCTGATCCGCCAGATGGTGTTCTGATAAATCTATATCCGTCAGGATCTGTTCTGAGCCTGGTCTCCCGGCATATTTTTCTTCCTCTAAGAAATCGTGTATAATCGCGTCCTTTCGGGTTTTTTACAACCCCGACTACGCCAAGCTCTTTGGCTTCTTCCATAGTGAGCTTTCTTTTGGGATATTCAAATTTTTTGGATCCTCTAAGTCTGCTCGCCTGTCTTTGTTGTTGAGATTTCTTTTTAGCTATTCCTTGTTTGTTTGTTCTTGAAGCCATACCTATAATGCTGAAATACTAAAATGACTATAAAAAACTGATGTGTAATATAATTATATAGTTAATACAAGTTTATTTTCAAGTCATTACAAAAATGCTGTCGCACAAAACTATACCAGTCTTTTTGGTTGAAAACATTGGGCAAATAACTAACGTGGAAGGAGCTTATTTTTTTGATGTTTTTTAAAAAAACAAAAATAGTATGAAATTTACGTGATTTTTTTCTTTCATCACCAAAGCGATAAGACATACGCCGATGTACGGTAGAACTATTACTGTTCTATGATTCGTCTTTTTGTTTATCAAACAATTTTTTTTGTATCTGAGCTCATATGAGCTCCTGAAAGAAGCAAGCTTGTGGTGAACGATGATAAATTATCTAGCCTATTTTGTCAGTGATTTTTTTGTCTTCTTGAGTATGCTTGCTCTCGTCGTCATCAATAGATTTCTCAAGAAAAAGATTTGGAGAATCATCAATAATATGATATTATTCTGAATATTTTTTCTTTTTGTGCTTGATATCTTTACTATGTATTTTTTTCAAAGCAGACTTTCTATTCTTGATCTTTCACAATTCATTGAACCCTCTCTATGGCAATTTTCCTGATGGATAATAGGTTGAATATCTCTCTTTTGTGTCGCAGGAATCGGCGCGTTTTTGTTTATCCAAAGCAAAACGTTTAAAAAAAATCAGAAATTATTGTTTTATGGATGATGTGTATTATTTGCTGCTGCATGTATAATAACAAGCTTGTACGCTCCTTCGTGATTTTCTTTCCCAGATAATATTCTCTCTATCAATTTTACTGCATTGAAACAAAATTTTTTACCAGCAGTATGATGATCGTGCTCCATCAATGATTATCAAAAATTTTTTACTAAAATACATTGACGCGCAAAAAAACCAAACGTCATCATTGTATTTGCGGAATCGCTTTCTGCTGTAGATTCTCTCAGAGATGGCGGAACACAAGACAATCTTCCCTATTTTGACAAAATACAAGCGCAAGGAATTACGTTTAAAAATTTTGTCGCGAACGGCTGCACTTCAGATACAGCGCATATTGCATTGCTGCAAGGCGTAGAGCCATGGAAATTCGCTTGGCAACAAGATGGCGCATATACATGATATATATCCTATACAGAAGCATTGCCTAAATTTTTTGCTCAGCAATGATATACACCGATATTTATCAGCTCTGTAGATATGGACTTTCTCAATCAGCGCGCATTCCTCTCTGAGATAGGATTTACTACCCTGATTGGTGATGAGGCCTTCAAAAATAAAAAAAAATATGTCTTTGATGCGGCGCCAGATCAATCATTATATACTAAAACCTTGGAAATCATTCAGCAACAAAAACATCCTTACCTTGTAGCATTGCAGACTATTTCTTTTCATAAACCTTATGATTCTCCGTATGGATCTACAGAAAAAGATGCGCTGAGATATGCCGATAAAAGTCTTTATTATTTTTATCAACAGCTCAAAAAAAATAAATTTTTTGATAATGGAATTCTGATTATCGTCGGTGATCACAGAAAAATGGAACCACTAGGCTCCGGCGAAAAAGAAGCTTTGGGAAACTTACGATATGCGAGATCAGTAGCAACGATTTTGGGAGCCGGCATCACACCATGAACGATAAATACTAATATTATACAGCATACTGACTTCTTTTACGCGCTCAAACAATTTGTCGGTTGAGCTAATATCACCGTATCCAAACTTTTTAATGACGTGTTCTCTTTCCAAAAAAAAAGGAATCGAGGTATCGTATTTTGCCGCTATTATCCAGAAAAATATGGCATTGCCATTACGAACACGGGCGGACAACTATTTGCCCATGTCGCTGACATCAAAACCAACTATCCATTTATCTACCGTTATATCCAAGCATATACGGAGTACCAAAATTCAATAGTTATATGACCAAGCTGATCTGGCGCGCAATCGCAAAAAAAACTTATCGTCATCGCTCATCAATGATCCTGGTCACGAACTGATAAAATTCAAGGCAATTCTTTGGAAGCATTTTTGTTGGCTAAAACAAATGGCGCTGATGGAATAGAATTTGATATTTCACAAACCAAGGACAAACAAAATGTTGTAGCTCATGGACAATTTTTGACCGAAACAGTTTGTGGGAAATACGATGTAACGAAATACACTTTGGAATATCTACAAAAAAATTGTCCGATAAAAAATGGAGAACCATTGATGACGCTTGGAGAAATGCTTGCCAAAGTCAAAGGGCTCTTTGATTATTATTTTGTGGAAATCAAGGTATACAATCCCGCTGATGCCGAGCAACAAACGCTATCAGCTATTAAGACCGTGAAGAAACTTGGTATGAGTGATAATGTGATTTTCACAAGTTACGATAAAACTGCAACGTATCTTCTCTGATCTTATAACAATATCCATGCAGCTCGAGATACCTATGCCATAAGCGAATTGGATATGCTGCCGCATTTCGCACATGAGTACTATCTTATGTCGCAAAATCTTATCCAAAAATCTACTCCGCAGGAAGTGGAAGATATGGGTAAAAAAATCGTAATATATACCGTCAACACCTTCCCTGACCTCGAAAGACTTTATCATTTATGAGTACGCATAATGATGACTGATGATGTTTTGATGATGAGAGAGGGCGGAGAAAAACTATCATTGGAAGAGAAATAATATATGTAATATTGAATCTCTGATTTTGCATGTTGCAATATAAACAAATCTCTCTTATACCGTGAATTGACCATTTTGATAGATAACCTTTTTCGTACCATCAGAAAGCGTGGCGGTAACCGTCCTTTTTTTGGTTGAAATAATATCTGTATGTTCTGCGCTTTGGTTGAAACCTAAATTTTCTAAATCTTTTTCTGTCAGCTTGCTTGCATCACCGGTGAATGTCTCGTTGTAAGCGCTTCCTATGGCGATATGAGTATTGCCTTCTGCTCCTCACATATTTTCATCATATAACGTCTCGCCCATAAATTTAGTGATATGAGAAAATCTTTCATCCGTAAGAGAAAATTCTCAGACTTTATTCGCGTTGGGGATAGAAATCATTTCTTTTAATCCCTCTTTGTTTTCTGATGCGTCGAAATCTACGATGACACCATGTTCAAATTTAAGATATATATCTTTTATGATTTGTCCGAAGTGATAGAGCGGTTGATTAAATCTTATCCGCCCATTTGTTTCTCTCCAATCGGGAGAAGTGAAAATTTCGAAAGAAGGAATGTTGTGTCATCATCATCCCAATCGTTGTCTATTGGTTCAGATTTTAATTTTTAGATCAGCGTCTTCTCATGTTATATGGACATATTCTATCGGTAACGCATTAAGTGCATTTTTGATGATTTCAATATTTTTTACCGTTTTTTTTCGTTCAGCAATCGGATCGTCAAAATCTAAATAACAGGCTTTGATGATTTCTTGCCGATATTCTTCGAGCGACATCCTTGCTTCATCAGCCATCGCTTGAGTTCAATATAAACCAAGTGTCCGTGTCATCTTTCCGTCCATCTCTTTTTTCATGCGTTTCTCTTTATATTCTTTGCGAGAATGGATTCTTGCAGCGATTTTTTTTGGATCAATATCTTTGAGCTCATGTTTATCCGCTTCAGCGATAACAGAAATCACGTGCGTCATCTGTTCAACTTTACCGTGGAAAAAATGGCTTGGATAGTAGACTATCTGATCATCATTTGCATGATCGAAAAAATGTTTCGTGACGCCATCAGGCAGATATTCCATGATTGGATGCGCGCCTATTTCGAGGATCGCTTTTTGAAGAGGCAGATAAAACGGTTTCGCGCATTCAGGAATTTGGACGAAAATAGTTTCGCCCGCTTTGGCTCACTTTCCTCCTCGAAGGGCGAATTTTACGAGTATGTCAGCGTATTTTTTTAATATCTCAGGGCTTGGTGTATACATTACAACAATAATTAACGGAGTAAATAATTAACGGATTTGGTTTCTAAATTCTAAATTCTTGTTTCTTATTTCTAAATTTCTATTTCTAAATTCTAAATTCTTTAAAATAGCCACGACCCCGGTGAATTACCGCGGGAACCTCTCCTATACCATAAAGTCATATATTTTTTTAAAATAGCCACGACCCCGGTGAACTACCGCGGGGACCTCTCCTATACCATAAAGTCATATATTTTTTTAAAATAGCCACGAACGGGAATCGAACCCGTGACCTCACCCTTACCATGGGTGCGCTCTACCGGCTGAGCTATCGCGGCACGTTTTTACTTGAGTTTTGTATGTATTGGACATTTCTTTTCAAGATAGAATTTACACAGAACTATATTATATCACTTTTTTTATAGAACGGTAGTTAAAATAGAACCAAAAGAGACTCAAATGGGGTAAAAAAAAAATTTCTGAGTACTATTATATCTGAATATTTTATTTCGCGAAGACCTCGATTATATGGGTAAAAACGCTTCGGGTGCTAAATGAAGCACTGTAGAATACAAACCAGATGAAAGAACTAGGTATCTCGATTTGGATAACGTAAAAGATGTTACCAAAACAGATCTAAAAAATTTGAAATCAGAATTAAAATTAGATGAAGAGAAAGATCTAGGTACCGAGCTTACAAAACTCAACGATCATGTTGAAACATTTTTCAATTGAGAACTTTTAGGTCATCGATGAGATAATGTAACATTGACGGTAAATTGAACTACAATTACTGATACCATGAAAAATATTGTTGCTTCAGGGAATAAAGCAAAGCTTGATGCATTAGCAAATTATGTTGCCGATAAATCTTGATATAAAAAAATGCTGGATAATATTAAAGATACTGAAATACAAACAGTAATCAAAGACTATAAATTTGAACTCAATGACTTACGAACTGAAGTTAAAGGGATTAGCACAGAGAAAGGAGCAGAACAATCAACTACTAGCAAATCAACGATAGAAAAATCAGAAAAAGAAAATATCGAACCTTATATCAATCCAAGCGATCTTACTTCCACAGCCATTAAATCAATTTCCTATTATAATTTTGATAAAAACAATAATGGCAAAGTAAGCAATAGAGAACTCAAAAAAGCCTGATTAGTCGATCGTTATAGAAACGCAAACAGAGATAAAACAACAGCTATTGTATGAATACTTACTGCGGCAGACAAAAAAAAGTTTAAAAAATCAGAGATCAGAAGCATCAACCGAAATGATCTGACCGATATTTTGGACGAGGTTATTGATGATACATTTTTGACAGATGTCCTTGATACAGAAGGAAAAATAAATCATAGAGCGTTTAAAAAAAAGTTTAGAGATACCTTTGTCAAAACCGACAGATATAACACTAAAGGATTACTAAATTTTGATGAAATAAACAAAATTGCAGATATTATCCAAGAATGAATCGGAAAAAATGGATTATTAAATCCTGAAAATCCTGTAGGACAGGCGCTGGCAAGTCTAGCTGATATCGGCGATGCAGCTAAAAACATCGATTACACTTGAGCATATAATGCTGAAGTTATGCTGCAAAAAATAGATAGTGATAGTGTCTTCTTTTTCCTTTGTGATTTTGATAGTGACGGTGTGGTAAACAGCACGGACATCATAGGAAAAGATAAAGAAAATAAAAAACGCAAAGATACCTGAACGACTATGGGATGACAGCTTTATACAAATTTTTTGATGTATGGAGATACGAAGTTTGAAGATACAAATAATGATACCACTGAAGAGAAAAAACTTATTGATGGACCAAAAACATCACTTATGATTCAGCATCTTTTGGAGGCAGTTTCTGCAAAATCAGAAAATCCACAGCTCAAATGAGCGATTACTCAGTTTATAACCAAAGAGACCACAGATAATGGAACAATCACTATGGATGAATTCACCAGTTTTATGAAGGATGGCTGAGAATACAGCTATGAAACAACGGTAGATGGAAACAAAGAAACAAAAACAGTTACCGTTTCAGCTACTTCCACTATCAAAGAATTCATCAAATCGCTCGCCGATCAGCTGAATGAAGGAAAAGATCTTTCGTGGCTCTTTGCGAATAAAGAGATGCTTCAAGAAAAAGTATTGGAAAGCGCAAAAGAGTTTTCTGAATCAAGCAAACCGTTTGCTCTCGATGAAGGGAATGTCTTTCTCAAAGATATACAAACCAAAAACGAAAAGAAAATCAGTGAATTTATTTCTAAGGAAAAACTTCAGGAGAAATTCAACAAAGAAGAGCTTGATGGCGTCAGAAGCACACTTCTCTATTCTACCATAAAAGTCGTTAATTTTATTACTGACTTAATTTATTTTGATCTGGGAGATACTGCGGACACCGTGATTGCGTGAATTTTTTCCGGCGCACTTATTGGCGGCATCAAATATACTTTTTACAATCCCGATGGAACGATTAATTCAAAAAAAATAAAAACAGCGCTTGGAAGTTTTATCGCAGAAAGACTCAATCCTAGTGTAGGAGTGGGATTTGACGCAAATGGGAATCCGCTTTTGTGAGCATCGCTTGCTTATGAAAAATTGAGCAGTGATTTGTGAAAGAAATTTGACGCTTTGTGAAGCGCTAATGTAAATATCGGGAAACTTATCTGATGAACGCTTTCATTTAATGTTAATCTCTGAGCTAGCAAAGCATGGCAAATCAATAAAGAGAATGTTGCGAAATTAAGCACAAAAAAACCTATACCGGTAAACAGAATCTGAGTCGAATGAGGATTGGCTACTGACCTCAAAATCATATCTCCGTATCTAGGAATTTTTTTTGAAAAAGATTTCCCCGCATGAATTGAAAAAAAAGGACGCATGTTTGATAAGATTATGAAACAGGTATTGTGATTTCCAGATATCAAAGTCTATGCCGATGCCAATACCTTTATGACAGGGATGAAAGCTACTATAGAAGAGTTATGAAAAACCGATAAAGAAATAAAACAGAATAAAATATTTTTGGAAGATATGGTTGAACAAATTTGCAGTGAAATGCAACGGGCAGGAATATTTGAACTTCTCAATAAACAAGCCGATGACGATCAGAAAAAAGCAATACTTACCTATATTTATACTACGTTTATTGATGCATTCCACGAAAATGCGATCGCTCAACAATCATATGAACAGCTTAATGGAAAAGTAAAACTCACCAGATTTGGATTAAGAGCAAAATTGGTGGACATTTTGGCGTGGACAGGAACAGGCGCGATTGCATGAACTGCCGCATGATGACCATTGGGTACACTCTTCTGAGCAACTACTTGAACAGTGCTCGGACTTGCAAAATTTTCTACCCGAAAAACAGGATATGTGGAAGACGCAAACAAAACTATAAAAAATTATACGGGCATCGAAAGCGGATATGACGCAGAACTTCATGAAAATCTCGCTTATGAGGATATAGAAAACCTTGCAAAATTTTTGGAAAACGAACTCAATCCCAATGAAAAGTCATTGATCGTTACTGCAGATAAAGAAGCAAAAACTATTGCTATCACTGCTGCTAATGGAGGGAATCCGCTAAAATATATGAATGCCTATTATTCGGAAACAGCGCTTACCAGCAATGCGTTCTGCTTCAAAAATAATACGCTTACCCTGGGAAATGCTTCACTGCGTGTCGCCCGCAATATCAAAAGAAATCAAGTGGAAACATTTTTGATGATAGGGGAAACTATGGGTGGTGGAATGAATAAACTTTCTGTGGAAACAAGTAATGAAGTAAAAAATATAAATCAGCTTGCCCAGTCAGATTATCCTTGAGAACTTTCTTATGCGCAAATAGAGACATTCGTAAAAACCGATGAAAAACTTAACCCTTATGAAGAAAAGATTCTCTGATTCTTCGACACGGATGGAAAACTCAAAGGCAAAGCAATGACTATATGAACGCTTACATTTACTCAAGCAAGTGATGGTACCGTTTCTCTACCTTCATATGATACGACCGCGCCTACTGATAAGTTTAAGATAGAATATACCGTCCAAACAAAATTAGCAACGGAAAAGATCACAACTATAGACGCATTGAAATACAACGATGCTGCTTCCCTATCTACAGAGAAGTTATTTAGTCCTGATACGAAATTCACCGATGTATTTACTGCAAAGACAGAAAAAGCATTATCATTATTTGATGATTATCAACAAACTCTCTATAGAAAATTTATGGAAAGTATTGTAGATCCAGGATTGGATGCTTTTATCAGTGACGATAATTATACAACTGCATTTACTAAGCTCGAAGAAATATTAGCAAAAAATATGAAATACTCTGAGCTCACAGATCTTAAAGCACTCATAGAAAAAGAGGATTTGTCAGCTGATGAAAAAACACTTATTGTGGATAAATTTAAAACTATATTTTCATATATTACCTATTTAACTGACGGGAAAGCTGATGGAACAAATCTTTCTGTACTTATCAATGCCTTCAGATGAATTGAATATAAAAAACTATTTTGACCGGATAGAACAACAACTTATCCGCTCATCACAGATTATAGGAAAGATATAGCAAACAATCTAAAATCTGCGTCTTCACTTCAACGTCAGACGGTAGAAAATCTTATCGGATTTACAGCATTTTATAGATTAAGCGGCAAATGAAGAGGCTATTCTATGACAGCTCTTGGAGCAACTAATGTCTTGAGCAATGGAAATCTGGACGAATCAATGGAAAAAATAGATAATGCTGACGAATTACCAAAAGCCCAAGAATGGTTTACGAACAATCTTGATGTTAACAAAACGAACAAGAAGATGATCCTAGAAAAACTCAATAAGCAACTGGAATCGCAAAAGATAACACTCAAATCTGAAGATCTAAATTCACTCTTCAAGTGAGAGTACATCAGTATTGGCGACTGAAATAAAAAAGTTACATTAGATGTTCAATACTATTTTTATCTCTTAGGAGAATGCGGCAATGAATCTATCTGAGCGCAAATAAATAGCATCAAGATCTATGAAAAAATTTCAGGTGAGTATAGAGAGACAACAGTCGATGGAGAAACGGCGTGAATAACAAGAAAAAAACGAGATGTAACAATAGAAACACAAACAAAAAATTCAGAATATGATATTGTTGCCACACAAAAAGATCTTACCATCAGTGGCGCCGTGAGCAAAAAGAAAAAAATAGAAACGCCTCCGCCTCCTCCACCAACACAGGTTGATGCTATTGTTCCTCCTCCACCTCCACATACAGAACCTGATCCTATTCCCCCTCCTCCGCCACCGCCTCCAACAGATCCTGATTCTCTTAATCCATAACCTACATCACAATCATTTTATATACTATTTTTTACACCTTTCTATTACCACCATGAAAAAAATTATCGTGTGATTATTGTGAATATCTGCCCTCCTGTGATTAGGATATGGGTCAGTTTTTGCACAATCTATTCCTAATATCGGAAGTGCAATGACCACATCAATCATAAGTCAACCCTATCAACAATCCCAGTGCGTGGAACCTGATGGAAGCATAGTATATGTAAATAGACAGTTTTATTTATGAGATACCTATACAACAACAGATGTAGTACCAAAATGGGGAAATGGGTATGACACTCTATTATTAAACGCAAGTAAAGTACTTTTATATAATTCTCCTCTCTTCAATTTCACTTCAGCTATCCAATGGAAAAGTAATGGAGTGCCAAATTCTGCTTCCGTAAACTCTATTGTATCAGCACAAGGTACTTTTGTGGTAAGCTCAACTGTTCCATGACAATTGGTATATAACATCCATAGAGCTGCTTTGTACAATCAGTGATCTAATTCGTATTCCATCGCTTATCTTGGACGACCAAATCTGATAAACTATACAGCGCAGCTTACCAATAAAGCATTTTATGATAGACCTGGACGAGTTGTTGATTGATATGAATGTGTAAATTATACCGTCCACTATTGTGGAGATGGGGTAAAAGATACTCAACAAAGCATAGCAAATTTACCATGATGATTTGCTAACTCTATAGCAAATGAACAATGTGACGGTACCGATTGAGTCACGGCGGGATATATGTGTACAAGATCATGCACACTTCAAACAATTGTGGTTAAACCTACTTGTACGCTTTCCGTCTCTTCATCATCGATTATCGTATGAACACCCCTTCAAACATCATGGACTATCAATGGAAGTTATACCAACGCCCCACAGATTACCTATACACCAACTACGTGGAATATTACTTGATTACCTTATACCGTCACTACTGCTGCTGGACAACATACTATTACGCCTCAAGATATAGGAGACTATACCCTAAGTATGATGGTCAGCAATAAAGCATGACAATCTTATTGTACTGCGCAAATTTCAGTAACTCCACAGCCACAGCATGTACAATGTTCTCTGAATATAAATCCAAACCCTGTTTTTGTACATCAGATTGTATCAGTTTGATGGAATGTTATTGGTGGTAATTTTTTCTGAACATATATCTATGTTACTCCTGCACTATGATGAGCATGGCCATATGCAATAAATGCCAATCAATATAATGGCACCACTTCGGTGATGCCTACTCAGGCAGGAGATTATAATTTTAGCATGATGGTAAATAATATTCGGGGAGCTTATACCTGTACAGGACTTTTGCATGTTATGGATAATATCCCTCCAACATGTTTACTCACTACATCTACTCCTACTATTGTAGCATGACAATCAGCCACACTTCAATGATCATATGCGTATGCGACAAGTGCATCATTTTCTCCCACAATCGGGTGAATAAGTTTCTTATATCCAAGCCGAAGTAATACTAACATTACGGTAACACCTACTACTACCACTACCTATACCTTGACCGTACATGGGGCTGCGGGAACTACTTCTGCAATTTGTCCCGTAACTATCACCGTCAATCAGCCTGCACCCGTAAATCCAACATGTTCTTTGACTGTGAATACTTGAGCCATTTTGTCTGGACAAACAGCTGTTTTACATGCATCATATACCAACGCCCTATCGGCAACATTTACTCCAACTATTGCATGACTTAATTTTGTTTATCCAACACGAAATACTAGTATCGCAGTAACGCCTACTACTACCACTACTTATACCTTGACCGTACATGGGGCTGCGGGAACTACTCCTGCTATCTGTAAAACTCTAGTGACTGTAAATAACCCAATCTCTCCAAAATGTTCACTTACTACAACCACTCCGACTATTATATCATGACAGACAGCGACACTTAATGCTTCATATACTAATGCTGCTTTGGCTAGTATCACACCAACTATTGCATGATTACTATTCAGCGTTCCAAGTCGAAGTAATACTAACATTATGGTAACACCCACCACTACCACTATCTATACTATGGTAGTGACAGGACAAATAGGAACTACTCCTGCAATTTGTCCCGTAACTATCACCGTCAATCAGCCTGCACAACCTGCACAACTTTCTTTAACTAAAACACTTATTAACAACACCCCTTATCATTCTTGAGACCTTGTGTCATTTAGAATCGATTTTGCAAATATTGGAAATACTACTGTTCACTATACTATACTTACTGACTATCTTCCTGCGGGACTTACTTATGTAAGCAGTCAGATTTTTGGAATCCTTACTCCCTACACCATTGAAACATGAACGTTTCGATGAGCTGACGCTGTTGAATATTCTGGATTTAGTTTACTGCCAGGACAAACAGGATACATGATCGTTACAGGAAAATTTAAATGATATACTTATTCCAATCAGACAATTAACAATGTATTTTTGAGATCTAAGGAAACAGATATACTGCATGCTGTAGCAATGTTTTCCGCATATACTCCTTCAGCAAACGCCACTATCACAAAATCAGCAGATAAAACCTCTTACTATCCTGGTGAAAATGTAAAATTTACGATTGCCGTAACGAATAATGGACCTGATGCTATTGATAATGTACAACTCATAGACATATGGCCGATCAATAATAATTCATGTGTTACTGCTGACTCGCTTTGGTTAGCAAACACTCCTATGACCATGAGTAATACTAGCAACCTCTATACATGGAATCTGACTACTTCATTGCCTGTAGGACAGACGGTATATCTCTATCTTACTGGACATATCGGCGACAATCAAAGTTGTATCGGAAATTATACGAATACTGTAGATCTTAGATATATGATCAATGGACAAGCAAAGACAGGTCGTGCCAGTGTAAATGTAAATGTATTGACCCTGCCTGCTTCCACGATGAGTATTGAAAAAAGTTTGGTATCGTATGGAAATAACGCTGGCGATGCGGTCGTTTTTGAAGTGCTCTATAAGAATAACGGAACCGCTACTATCACAAATTATGATATTGTAGATTACTGGCCAGGAACATTAACATTTGTTTCTGCTAGTCCTATGCCGACTAGTCAGACATCAGCCCCTTGAGGAGAAGTATTGCATTGGATATTTACTACTCCAATTGCGCCAAACGGAACAGGAAAAATTATTATCAATGGAAGGATAAAATAGTAGAAAGTATCAAGTAGAAAGTATCAAGATTCCACCTTCCACTTTCCACCTTCCACCTAATTTAAATAGTCTTTTAGTTATTTAGTTACGGAAATGAAAAAAACATTGTATATCATCGTTCTTGGACTCTTGTGATTTGTATGATTCACACGAGCCAATGTAAATAGCTTGAATGTTGCACCATCCGTGCAATCAGCTATTTCTGGTTCACTAGTAACATTTACCGTTACGTGAAATAATGGAACTGGCGGGGCTTATCTCAAATATATCTTGCCAAAAACAGCGGTATATGATATTGTCTATCAAAATGCGAATATAACTCCGTTGAATAATGCCTTGTTAAGTCTAGGCGCTGAACACGATCCTATCTTCTCTATTTCCGCAAACAGTAATTTTTCCGTAACGATTACCGCCAAAGTTATTAGTAATAGTCGAACGATCCCTATGATAAGCATAATGGCAAATTTTAGTTCTGACACACAATTTTTTACCATATTAACTTCAGCAATTGCCCAAATCACGCCTATCGCTGACCTTGCAGTAACCAATGTTTTAACAGGACTAAATCCAAGTTTTTCTGGAGACAATGTATCCTATTATATAACACTACAAAATATCTGATCAACCTCAGCGACAGGAATCACTTTTATCAGCAATTTTCCTATTCCTAGATTAGCTGCTCCGACTGCGACGTTTAATTGAATACCTCACCTCTATACCTTTATAAATTATCCACAAGATTTTGTCTGGAGCGGAAGTTATTTAAGCAATCTAAATCCATGACAAACGATAACGATTCTCTTGAATGCTCCTATGACGCAAGCATTTGCAGTGGGGACTACGTTTAACCAAATCGCTAAAACAACAACAGCAAGCCCTGAATACAGCACAGGCAATAATTCAGCAACCGCTACGTGAGTAGTACAAGCTACAGCTGATGTGCGAATAACAAAAACCTTAGCGCCATTTACTGGCTTCAAAGCTGGTGATCAAGTACGCTATCTTATCACATATGGAAACAGTGGCGGTAAAACTGCTGATAATGTAATTATCACGGACATTGTTCCCGTATGAATAACTTTACCGGTAACTACATTTACGCTTTGAACACTTCCTGCGTGAAGCGGATGAACAATTATCATTACCTGAACGCTTTGAAGTCTGTTTACCTCATGACAAGTCTTTGTAAATACGGCGAATATCACTACGACAAGCAGCGAATGATCTACAGGAAATAATAGCGCTGCTGCTACCTGAGTAATACAATGAATTGCTAATGTAACCGTAAATATCGTAGCGAACAATCTTACAAGACCGCAATTAGATAACGCGCCATACGGCGCTGGACCTAGCACATTGATCCAAGCAGTCAACGGTGATATCGTACAACTTACGATCACGTATGCAAACTTTGGAAACGCGACAGGAGCGAATGCGACTATCGGACTTTCATGAGTGCAGTGATTTGTCAGTCTTGGAGTGTATAATAGCAATATCGGGACGCTGCAACTTAACACTACGTGAATGGTAATCATTACCTGAATCGTTGGTCCGAATAATTATATTTCATTCACGCCTACTGTTCGTTTACATTATAATTGAAATCAATTGCGTACAGACAGCGTAATAATCCAAGAGCCATTTGTTTGCGGTGATGGAATGCTTACAAGAACCGAAGTCTGTGATACCCAATGAAATCTTGGCGTCTTATATAGCGGTCAAGTCTGTGAAAATCAACAAGGCGTGTGTGTCCTTCGTACACAAAGTATTGTAAATCAAGCATGCGTCAATTATCAATATACCAATACCCTCGGATGAATGGTGACTGGTCAGGCATGCGTTGAAGCGCCTCTTACGCTTAAATCCGCAAATTGTGTTACTATGACATGATCAGCTCCTGTCAACACAAGCAATGGATTCGATGTAGCTCTCACGTGCAAATGAAATAACGCTAACGCCACAACGCCGATAAGTATCGATTGCGGAAACTGAACAAGCATTCTATGATCGTGAACCACGTTTAATGGAATCTGCAATTATTCATGATCATTTGTCGGCAACGCGCAATGTAAGGTAGGAAGTGATATAGCTAATAATGATTGTAGGGTGCCGGTTTCCGTAACTGCTGGACAATGTTGAGCACTTGATGCGCTTGATGGCACTATAGCTATTGCAAATGAAAATAGTGACGCAGAGAGCACCTTCAGATGCGAAACAGCAAACCATTCTACTGCTCAAACTATCACTATCGATTGTGGAAACTGAACTCAACACACAACAAATAATGCTTCTGTATTTGAAGCATGATGTGAATATACAAACGTAGATACTCCTCAGACCTATCCTGTGAAATGTTTGGTAGATGGCGTAAGCGCACCAACATGCCAAGAAAATCTTATCGTAGATGAAGCAACATTCTGAAGATGTGGAGATGGAGAAAAACAATGATATGAAAAATGTGACGATGGAGATTATAATTGAACTTCTGATTCCAATTGTACGATTTGATGTGATATCAAATGATGATCAGTAGCAATGGTAGGATGTTTCAATGTATGAAATACAAATCTTTCCGTACAAAAAAACGAAATTTTGCCTTTCTGGCGAACACTTGATAAAGAGAAAAATTTTGTATCAACATGTAATGACACTACTATCAATAAGATACAAAAATCAAGCTTACAATGTAACTTTAAGATATACAACGGAAATGGGGTTGTCAAAGACATTATTCTTCCTTGTGAAAAAGATACACGAGAAAATTATGCTATATTTAATTATTTACGTACTATAGGCAAAGATCGATATTCGCTCACCCATGCGTTTGGAAAATATTCTACCGTACTTAGCGACAATGAGGTGAATAACAGATATGGAGAATATAAACTCGTATTGGATGAAGTGCAATATAAATATTGTGATGGCACTGAATTTGTAGAATGAGCTCCCATAAAAAGAGTATGTGAGGTAAACTTTACTGTCACTAAACCATATCTTATCCAGAAAAGTTCATTTGGTCTTACACCAAAAACGACTACCGATCTTAGCATAAACGAATTTTATGATATGAACAATCAAAAACTCGTCACTTCTACAGAAATGGACAAAATTATGGTCATCGACGCTAACACGTATAAAGGATGAAGCGCTATCAGTACCATGATGGATACCTTTATAACTAAATATTCGAAACTCGCAGTAAAATACACGACCGTCGAATCTGCAGAAGGAAATACTATTACTGTTTACAAGGTTCCTAGTCAAGATATAGTTGTTTTCAAGGGCGATGGAACATTAATCTATACAGACAAATGAGCAAAAACTAATCCATTTACCGTCATTGTTGATGGACCAAATCTTACTATTAATTGATCTATCGAAAATACCAATGCAATGTTCTTGGTAAATAAATGAACTATTAAATTTGCAGAACCTGTGACTAATAGATGTGCAAAAACTCAAGTAGTAAAATGAATCTTCGTAACAAAAAATAATTTTATAGCAGGAGAAGATCTTACTAACAATGCTACTGATAAAGAATGGTGTCCTTATGGATGATTGGACGTACAAGGAATACTTATCTGAAAGTGAATCGAAGATCTAGTAAATTCAAGAAGATCACAACTCAATCATTGGTTTAAAATCGGGTCAACATCTGATGCGGCGATTAAAGCTGAAAGAAGAAATGAAATCTTCAACGGCGCGTCTGTGCTTATCGAATACAGTCCAAGTCTATGGAGTGCATTGCCTCCAGGCGCAAATGAATTTACTAAAGCGCTTGATGTGTATAAACAATAATTAGCTAGAAGCTTAAAGCCAAAAGCTTAAAGCATCATGTAGTAGTATAGCATATATAGTTGGGGCGATGAATAATCGCCCCTTTTGCTTTTCTTTCTTCATAAACTAAATAACAAAAGAACGCACCATTATTAAATCAGTGTGAAATGTAGTCCGAGCATGAGAGACGCGTAAGCGGATTACTAACCATATGTGTTTAGTATAATAAACATGATATTGCCTTAATGGTGCTTGATTTTTTTATCCAATATTTTTTCTCCTCCTTTGTTGTAAAGGAGGGGGACCGAACCCCGCAATACTGCGGGGCGAGCGGTGGAGGATTTTGGAAAAAATATGGTCGTGGGGTTTGGGGCACGAAAAGCCCCAATAGGATGGTGTCAAATCATATAATACAATAAATCCCTAAAACCACCTTGACAATTAATAGTAAATACTTATAAGATTAAGCAACTATACATAAGACACAATAAAAACTTTTTTACATTTCAAATATTTATCGCCATGAAAACATTAAAATTACTTTTCATACCGCTCGTGATGGTTTCCTTATTTTCTCTTGCAAACGCAGCAGATTGCACATTTGATTGAACCTCATATTCTTGTAATGTAGGAGAATATTGTGCATGAGTACAATGTGACTGTAATGGAAGCATGATCAACTCATGAAGCACTTGCGGCACTTCGTGTGCATTTGATGGAGTTTGATATTCCTGCAATGCAGGAGAATATTGCGCATCAACGAATCCTACGCAATGTGACTGTAATGGAAGTATGATTATTACATGAGCCGTGTGTTGAACAACACCGCCACCATCAATATCCTGCAGCTATTTATGACAGACATTATTCAGCTGACAAACAATGCAGGTATTTAAGTTTGATACTGTGCCCTCTACGGGAACGTGTGTATGAGCATGATTATCCTTAACCTTAACATGCAATAATGTTTGATGAACAGGAATATTGACGCCAGCATATGTCTGATATAATTTTTCATGATGCATTGTTTTGCCTCAGTCTAATTGATCTTGCGCGCTCCCTCGATGATGAACAATAAACTCTTGATCGTCAATAATCACCTATCAAGCGTCATCTGTGGCTTGTGGTTGAACATGTACATCTCAAGTAAGAACGTGTAATGATGGAATATTATCATGAACATATTCTGCACAATCATGTTCCGTTGCTTCTTGTGGTAATTGAGGTGGCGGTTGAGGGTGATGACGGTCTACTTCTACCTGCACGGTTACCGATCTTATGTGTTTCAGTTGATCATATCAAAAAAAACCTGGAGTTTCTTGTGTAGGAGGTAATCTCTGACTTGCATGTTCAGTAAACACATGATCAAACACTTCATGAACTCATCTTCCTGTAGGAAATATCATGTGATCTACATATTCTACTGAGATTAATAACGCATATCTCTGGGCATATGCACATAGCATCACTACTATGGGCGCTATCCAAAAAGCGAATATGTGATGAATACTTCTCAGAGCTCATATGGCAAAAATGATTAGCAATTTTGCTATTACGTTTGGTGGGCTTACGCCAAATACGGGCAAACAATGTACTTTTAGCGGCATTGCAAACCAAAGTAGTGAAATGAAGTTTTACATCAAACTTTCTTGTCAACTTGGACTCATGGGAATACATATGGCAAACTTTGATCCTAATGGTGAAGTAACAAGAGGACAATTTGGCACTATCCTTTCCAGAGTAATTTGGTGAACCACATACAATACCTGAGCTAAATATTATACTTCCCATCTCAACGCTTTGAAACTTGCAAACATCATGACACAAATCTCTACTCCAAATATGAAAGAATTGAGATGATATGTTATGCTCATGATGAAGAGAACGTATGAAGGATGATTCTTAGGTAACTAACAACGAGCAGTAAATACCTAGCAACGAAAGAAATTTTATATTTTACATAGAGTGAAAGGGTGGATATTTGTTGTCCACTTTTTTACTTTCAAAAAAACTTATTCTGAAATATTTTCATATATGCATACTGACGATATTTTCATTTTCATTATCGACGATTTCCCATCATAACTTCCCATCATTTTCTTTTACTATCTCTTGACAATTACTAGTAAATGTTTATATATTCTAAGCTAACCTATTTCTTTATCGTTAGCAGAAGTTTTCTGACTTCTTGTCAGAAGATATTTAACAGTACTATAAACCAAAAAGAAAGGAGAAAAAAAATGAAGCATCCTAATTTTTTGGTTGAAGACAGAAAAAGTATCTTACGTGATATATATTTTGTCATTAAAAAGACAGTATATTTTTGTCGCGGAAGTACTGGTGTTCAACCAGCATGGTCTTTTTGCTCAGACTTGAAACAGGCAGCAACCCAAAAAGTAATAATAAAAAATCAACGAAACATGAAAAAAAAGGCATTATTAATGTTATTTATGATGCTCAGTGTTGTTGGTTTCTCTCAAAGCGCTACCATTGATGGCAGTGTGTGCGCAAGCGCGCCTGACTGCCCGAAGTATGTTTGTGAAAATTCCACTATCAGTCTTCTAGCTGGGATCACTTCTGGCTCTATAGACTCGCTCAAGTGGCGTGAACGTATTTCAATTAATGGAGGTGGTACTTGGTCAGGATGGACAACTATAGGAACAAATCTCACAAGGTCTGTGCCTGTAGGTGAAGTTGCTACGATAGGTCATATCTATCGCTACCAACTTATCATCTATCAAGGAGGGATACAATACTTTGCATTATCTGACGTGTATGTAAACGCAGCTCCAACCGCAACATTGTTGTGTAACGATACAACAATTTGTGCAGGAATTAACGTAACATTCAGTGCGTCAGCAGGAGGCACCTCTTATGATTTTCGAATCAATGGAGCCTCCATTCAATCCGGCGCGAGCAGTATTTTTACAACTTCAGCTTTGGTAAATGGTGACAACATTACCGTCACTATAACTAATGGAAACGGTTGTGTAAAAACCTCGTTACCTATCTCCATGGTCGTTTATCCTTTACCATCAGTAACTTCGGTTACTGGTAACTCAACACTTGGGTGTGTAGGACAAAATGGAAATGCGACCATTACTGGTTTGACAGGAACAGCTCCTTGGAGCTTGGAAATATGGACTGATGTTAGTGGAAATCCTGGTGTTCTGTATTATGCAGTTCCTGGGACAACCGCAATACCCAATACAGTCATACCAGTTCCTATATCAGTAATTGGGTTTGAAACATTGCACCTTAGGATTACCGATGTCCATGGATGCAAAAACTTTTAATCGGCTAAATAAAATTAATAATAACCTAACTTTGCTATGAAAAAATTAATATCAATATTTCTCGTGACCATAGTTATGGTCATGATCGCAAGCATTTCAAATGCTCAAACATTCGTAATGCAGGGAGCAGCAACTCCTACTGCAACACTAACGTCAAATGATGCTAATGACACAATATGTGTCGGTACGGGAGTGATATTTAATGCTGGCATTCAAGCTGGTAGTACCTATCAATTTTCAGTAAACAATACTGTGATGCAGGGACCTGGTGGAAGTAATACTTACATTCCCGTGCCAGATTTTATTACTGGGAATCAACAGGTTGTTCTGTTAGTAAATAATGGCACATGTTCCGCAAGGGACACAATTAATTTTGCAACCATAGCTCTACCAATTCCTACACTTGCTGTTGCCCCTGGCAATACTGTTTGTGCAGGAACCAGTGTAACATTCACCGCTGGTGGTGGCGTAAACTATGATTTCAAGGTTAATGGCATATCAATGCAAAATAGTGCATCTGTAACGTATACGACATCCGGATTAACCAATGGACAAGTAGTAACTGTTGATGTTACCAATACTGGTGGTTGTGTAGCTACCTCCGCTGGCATCACTATAGCTATTAATCCATTACCCACTCCTACCCTTGCAGCTGTTCCTGGCAATATTGTTTGTACAGGAACCAATGTAATTTTTACTGCTGGTGGTGGCGTAAACTATGATTTCAAGGTTAATGGCATATCCGTACAAAATGGTGTATTAGCAACTTACGCAACATCCGCATTAACAAACGGACAAATCGTAACTGTTGATGTCACCAATGCTGGTGGTTGTGTAGCTACCTCCGCTGGCATCACTATGGCTATTAATCCATTACCAACCGTTGCTACTGTTATCGGCAATCCCACACCAAATTGTGTTGGAACAAATGGTAATGTAACATTTACTGGTCTCACAGGAACAGCTCCTTGGAGCTTGGAAGTTTGGACTGATGTGCTTGGTAACCCTGGTGTTCTGTATTATGCAGTTCCTGGGACAACCGCAATACCCAATACAGTCATATCAGTTCCTATTCCTGCAGTAGGTAATACTATATTGCATTTCAGAATCACTGATGCTAATGGATGTAAAAACTTCTAAATATATAAATTTATGAAAAAAATCATATCATTACTTCTTATGATGTGGATTAGCACTTTGGTTGCTGTAGGACAAGATGATACCCTCATTTTGAAGGGTAAAGCAAATCCTACAGCCACCTTGAGTGGCTATTACCACATTTGTGGTGGAGATACGGTCACCATACCGATCTCTCTAACTAATGGTCCTACCTGGGACCTAACCATTTACGATGGATATGTCCAATGGACTATACCTGGCGTCACTGCAAGCCCTTATGCACTTGTGGTATCGCCAACAAATACCAAAACATATACTGTAAGTACCGTAAATAACGGCAGTTGTTCAAATTCTGGAACAGGTGCTGCTACGGTGATCATTGATCCGCCGCCGACAATATTTACCGTTTCCTGTACTAGCACAACGTTTTGTGCAGGAGGCAACAGCGGTGTATTCACAACAAGCGGCTCCACTCCTGGAGACCTCTATCAATTATTTCTCGGAGGAATTCAGGTTATGGGAGCAACAGTTATGGGCACAGGCAGTGCAATAACTTTGCCTGAGCAACCTATGCCTGGCGTGTACACCGTAGAAGCTACCAACCCTACAGGTTGTACATCCATTATGAATGGTACGATTATATTGAACACCTACCCATCGGTAGGAAATGCTACCATTATTAATGGGTTACAAACCATATGTGAAGGAGCGAGTGCTACATTTAGCACAAATACGATTCCTAACGCTACTGATTATGTATGGTCGGTACCACTTGGAGCCGTTATTAGCTCCAACACTGGAACTTCGGTTACTGTGGTCTTCGGTAATCAATCGGGAAGTGTTTCTGTCTTTGGGCAAAATGCTTGCGGTGGTGGACAACCTTTTATTCTGCCTATCACTGTCAACCTAGCTCCGACACTAACGGTAACTGCATCACCTGCGAATATCTGTAGCGGTACAAGTACTATGCTTACAGCCAGCACTAATGGTAACACCTTTACCTGGAGCAACGGCCTGGGAACGACAAATTCTGTCACTGCAACACCAACAGGAAGCACCACCTATTTTGTGACCGTTGCAGGTTCTAACAATTGTACTATCACAGGTAGTGTAGCTGTTACCGTTAATCCACTACCAAATGTTACCTTAACGTTGGCTCAGGACAACTTT
>JBAZRN010000014.1:24301-32042 GCA_041663325.1 Candidatus Absconditabacterales bacterium
ATCTCTGGTGGCTATCCTGCTGGTGGTTCTTATACAGGAACTTGCGTATTCGGTGGCAACACCGTGTACCCACCAATAAGTGGTGTTGGTACGTACGCTATCAATTACATGTATACAGACGGTAACGGATGTTCTGCATCTGCAACTGATCTGTTGACCATCAATCCGGTTCCTACGGTTAATTTTTATTCAATCGTAGGCGCTGTGTATGCTGACACACCACCGTTTGACCTGATGGGAAACGTTAACCCTATCGGTGGAACATTTATTGGTGATGGAATGACAGGAAGCATATTCAGTCCTGCTAATGCTGGTGCTGGCACACATATGATAACTTACACATACGCCCATCCTATCACGGGATGTTCTGCTTCACAGATACAGTATATACCAGTTGGACCAGTTGGATTAGGTGAATTTGTTACTGCAGTCAAAAGGGTTATTATTTATCCTAATCCTGCAACTACGACGCTATCTATTTCTGGGATAAATGTGAAACAAATTACGTCACTAAGTATTTTAAGTTTGAAAGGTGAGGTAATATATACAACTGATTGTATTTCGGAAACCATGAAAATTGATGTTTCCCAATATGGTTCTACTAAATATATTATCTCTTTTACAAGAGCTATTGATAGGTTTTCCTTCAATAGATACTTTTTGAAAGAATAGTATAATAAATTTTTTTGTTACTTTATATACGCTCTGGTTTTCACCGGGGCGTTTTTTTTGTTTGAAAAATTTTTGTTTTTCTTGGCTTTTTCTTCATAAACTAACATACAAAAGAACGCACCATTATTAAATCAACACGAAATGTAGTCCTAGCATGAGAGACGCGTAAGCGGATTAGTACCTATATGTGTTCAGTAGAATAAACATGATATTGCCCTAATGGTGCTTAATTTTTTTATCCAATATTTTTGTATCAAGACAAAAATATGGTCGTGGGGTTTGGGGCACGAAAAGCCCCAAGAGAATAGTGAATGTGTTTTATAAAATGGGACTTAACGGAATAAAAACTCTTACGTAAAAAGTGATGTTTGCATCATAAAAAAGTCAAATCATCGATAGTTTTCAGATGAAAATTTTTGCAATTAGTGATTTTTTTTATCCATCGTCCCTTTATTTTTATTCCTAGTTCCATAGTAAATTGTCTTTTAGTCAATTTAGTGTTGATTTTGCATCTATTTTTCCTATAGTCACAGACACGTAAATTTTTTGTTTACTCTGAATT
Organism: Candidatus Absconditabacterales bacterium; assembly: GCA_041663325.1. Taxonomy (GTDB): domain Bacteria; phylum Patescibacteriota; class Gracilibacteria; order Absconditabacterales; family Absconditicoccaceae; genus CAJBLF01. Next base: position 25,536 of record JBAZRN010000014.1, read on the forward strand.
TTATAAAAACATCGTTACGAACTATTAGCTTCAAGCATTAAGCTTCAAGCTTCAATCTTTAACATTTAAGTTATTGAGTATGCCTACTATCAATCAACTGATTAAAACGTGAAGGAAACAAAAAACCTATAAATCTAAGGCGCCTGCCTTGCAGTTTGGTGTAAACAAACTCGACAACAACAAAAAAGTTGAGAGACCAGCTCCATTCAAAAGATGAGTTTGCCTCAAAGTTTCTGTTATGTGACCAAAAAAACCAAATTCAGCGCAAAGAAAATTTGCCAAAGTCAGATTATCCAATGGAGCTGAAATATTAGCATATATCCCTGGTGAATCTCATACGCTCCAAGAACACAGTGTCGTGCTTGTCAGAGGATGAAGATGTAAAGATCTTCCAGGTGTGAGATATCATATCATAAGAGGAAAATACGATGCGAACCCAGTAGACAAAAGAAAACAATCTAGATCACTCTATGGAGCAAAAAGACCAAAAAAAACTGCTGCTAAATAGAGCTTAGAATTTAGATAAAAAAATACCACCATTATTCATTATTCATTTTTAATTATTCATTAGTTTATAGTATGTCAAAATTAGTCGTCGGCAATATGTGAAATCCAAAGATTGAAAAAATCATCAACTACATTATGAAGAATGGTAAAAAAAGTGTAGCGAAAAGGATATATCACAACATGCTCCAAGAAATAAAATCAAATGGGCATATGAATCCTGAGATAGTATTGGAAACCGCTATTGAAAACGCTTCTCCTAGTTTGATGATCAAATCAAAAAGAATGGGAGGATCAGTATATCAAGTTCCCGTAGAAGTGAAACAAGATAAAAAGTTGTTTTTTGCTTTTAAATGGATTCTTGCCGGAACTGAATCAAAATCAGGCAAACCTATGTATAAAAAATTAGCTGAAGAAATATTAGCTGCTTATGGCAACCAAGGATATGCAGTAAAAAAGAAAGAAGAAACGCACAAGATGGCTGAAGCGAACAAGGCGTTTGCTTATATGGCTAAATATGTAAATTAAAACACAATTTATCAATTAATATATTTCGAATTACGAATTCAACCATATAGGAAAAAATCCGCAATGCGTAATCCGTAATCAATTAATCATTTAATTTTATTATCTAAGTTATAAAGCAATGGGAAATACCAGTGGTGCAAAATATAAGCACATGATGTACAACGTTTCTCGAGCAAGCCAAAAGTCTGGTAAAAAGCTGGAAAAGGCAATTGCGCGATATGTTGATTTGATGAAAAAAGAATCAACTCAAGGCGAAACGAAATGGATCTACAAGACGAGGTTAAAAGCTAACGCAAGACTCAAAAGATATGGCGTCACACAAACTATGCTTGATGCTGCTCTAGCAAAAAAATGATTAACTAAATAAACTTAGATTCTAGATTCAAGATTCAAGAACTATTTAGCAATATGATTATATAGTTCATATATCAAACAGTTATCAATTTAACATTTTAATATTTTAGCATTATAGTTATGGGAAGACTTAAAACCAACGCAAAAAAGAAGCTTAATAAAGCATTATTTAGAGTAGAAAAAGTAGTAATTATGGATGTAAGAAGAAATCTTGAGCAACAGAAAAAATGGAAAGCTAAAGTCATGAACAAAAAGGCTAAATAAACTTTTAGATTCAAGATACAAGATTCAAGAACTTTTTGATAATATAACTCATTAGTTCATGTATCGTGTATCATACATCATGCATCAAATTTATTTTGTTAAATTAATTCAATGAATTTTGACAGACTCAAACATTTCTACGATAACAATGGAAGCAAAATTTTGGATATCAAACCAGGAATGAATATTGAAATCCACGAAAAAGATGTAGAAACAAATAGAATTTGGAGGTTTAAATGTCTTGTGATCAAGGTAAAAAAACCTAGTCATGCTGATGGCACATTCACTGTTAGAGGAATGGTTGCTGGAGTAGAGGTGGAAAAAATTTATCCGCTTTCATTCAACAACTTTGATAAAATTATTCTTCTCGATGAATATAAAGTAAGAAGAGCAAAACTTTACTACATCAGAGATAAGGTAGGAAAGGATGCTAGATTCAAATCAAAAATCACTGCTGAAAAAAGAGATATTAATCTCCTTGATAAAACAGCAGGCAAAGTAAAAGAAAACAAGGGAAAGAAAAAGAAATAACTCATTTTGACAATAATTAATTTATTAAAAAATTACGAATTTCGAATTTCGAATTTAACCACATAGGAAAAAATCCGTAATGCGCAATTCGCAATCAAGTAATCAATGAATTTATATTTTTAAAAAAAATAATGAAACTTACCGTAACAACTCGCCAAGATAAAAAAGCAAAAGATCTTAGGAAAGAAGGGCTTATTCCTGGTATCGTTTATGGGAAACACCTCAAAACACCTATTGCTGTCGCATGCAAAAGGAACGATCTTATCAAAAAATATAAAGAAGCTGGATATTCTACTCCGCTTACCCTTAGTGGCGACAATATAGATCAGCTCGTTTTGATCCAAGATATCCAATTAGATCCTGTTAGCGATATTCTTATGCACATAGATTTTTTGGCGGTAAATAAAAATGAAAAAGTTACTACTGAAATACCTATCAAGATGATTTGAGAATCTCCTATCGAAAAATTAGGAGAATGAAAAATACAGTTGGTAAAAGATTTTATCGAAGTTGAAGCGTTCCCACAAGATTTACCGCATGATGTTACTATCGATATCTCCGTTATCCAAAATATAAATGATGTTATTGTTGTTAAAGATTTGAAGTTCTCTGATAAGGTAGAGGTTCTTGATGATCCTGAACAAGCTATCGTCACTGTTCTTATCATAACCGAAGAAGTAGAAGAAGCTCCTGTAGTTGCAGCTGTTGAAGCTGCTGCTCCTGCCGCGGCAGGTAAACCTGGTGCTGAAGGTACTCCAGCCACTGCTGGCGCTGCTCCTGCGAAAGACGAAAAACCTGCTAAAGCAGATAAAAAAGAAGAGAAAAAATAATATGAATTGAATTAAAACATTAAAATATTTAGAAAATTAAAAGATTCGTATACTAGTACATAAAATCTTTTAATCTTAGTAATCTTTTAATCTGTTAATCATTATAATGGCAAGAGTATGTGACTTTACTGGAAGATGAACAAAATCTGGAAATATGAGATCTCACTCTATGAGAGCAACCAAGAGAACTTTTAAGGTAAACTTAATCGAAAAAAAAGTGAAAGCAGAAGATGGTTCTACGCTCAAAATAAAAGTTTGCTCAAAAATATATAAAAAGCTCAAGGGATTCATCTAAGAAAACTTAATGAAAAACTAATAGTGAATAGTGAAAAACGTCGGAATCATATGCATTAAAAAATACCATCATTTTTCACTTTTCATTATTCATTAAGGTTGTGGGGTGGTAGCTCAGTTGGTAGAGCAATGGCCTTTTAAGCCAGTGGTCCAGGGTTCGATCCCCTGCCACCCTAACAAGGAGTTTTTGTTAGGGCATAATGCCCTCAGAAGATAGTTAAGAAGTCAGGTATCATTAGTTCGGTAACCTGATTTTTTATTATAGTATAATTTTCATCCAAACCAAACTGCCAAAAGGAGTTGTTTGATCTCTGTATTGCCCAAAGTCCAAAAAGCTAATGGATTGATAATGATTCCCAATGCCTTTTCATAAAGTTCCATATACTCTTTTTCTGAATAAGAGTCATTATTCAAATCATCTTCTAATACCATCTTTTCGCTGTTTAATTCAGCTCGTTCCTTTTCCAATTTTGCGTATAAATCAATATTCTTAGTTCTGATCATGGCTTCCTCCACCTCTTTCATTTTATTCTCTGTACTTACTTTCATCCCCATTTTCTGATCTCTAAGTGAATGTTCGTTTTGCTTACTATTTTCTCGCTCCTCTTTGAGGATAATTTTGAAAGAAGGCAGGAAGTCGTCAGGAATTTTATATTTATTCAACAAATCTTTGAAGCCTCCCTCTAATGTTGCTTGCGGGATATTTTCTCTTTCAGGGCAATCTTTATAACTACAGCCATAATAGGCGAATTTATTTCCTGTTCAGGATTTAGAATACCAGGAAGTTAACTTCCTATTGCAAGCTGGGCAATAAATTACTCATCTCAAAGGAAACTCAGCGGACATTTCAGTCTTGCGTGGACTTCTTTTCAGAAGATTTCCTTTCTGCAACTTTTCAATGATCTTATAAACCACATCCAATGTGATAATGGCAGGATGTTTTCATTCTATAGGCTCGTTAATGTCCCATTCAGGATAGAAGATATACCCAGCATAAAAGAATAGTCTGTGGAGTAAAAATGTCTTTTCTATGAAAGAAGTCCGAAGTTTACCCTTATAATTTTTTTCATTAGTTGTTAATCATTTGTCCCTAAAAAACTCCAGCAAGTCTGTCCTTGTTATAAGTACATTTTGTGCAAACAAAGTTAATCCTTCAGCCATAATTTTCGCCTTCAATTCATCTATTTTAACAATGGATGACTTCCCCTGTCCTTCTTTTTTGTAACCAGGAGGCAAACTGGAGAATGGTCGATATCACTGTAATGCCCTAGCAATTCTTCAATTTTTTGCTCTCTTCATAATTTTTTTCCTTTCATACGAAGCAATAGAAAACTTAATATCATCCATAAGTTTTCCTTCATCCGTAGAGGTATCTCTATGCTCCAAAGTCGTAATAACGATCGCCCCTGTAGCCTCAATTCTTGTAACTAAAGCAGTCCCCTCCTGACGATCTTCAGGTCTTGCTATACGGCATAATTCAGTACATACAAAGTGGGTTATTTTGGTATATTTTTTATTTTCCTTTTCTAAATATTCCATAGATTCTCTAATTCAAAGGCGATCAATCAATGCCCCACTAATAGCTTTGTCTGCGAATACTTTAACTACTTCCATATCCCCATTAGATCTACACCAACCCCTACAAGATTCTTCTTGCCCCTCTAATCCATGTCATTCGTTGATTTGACGGTCTCAGGATACCCTGAGATAAATAATTGCTCTTGGCTTTTGTGGCTGAGCGACCTTTATTGACTGTTTTACAACTTTAGATAATCATAGATCAAAATCCATAAGTGGATTTTGCGGTGTTTTGCGTCTTTTTGCGTAGGTGTCCATCGGCATTGATTAGCAAATAAAGTATAATTATAACCGAACTTGTATTTGTATTATCATACTGCTTGTACTAACTGTATTATATTATATATAAATAGTTCGGTCTATATAATAAATAAATCGTTCACAAGTGCAAGAGATTTTTTTTATATAAGGAAACCCTAGCTTGTGGCTAGGGTTTCTTCCGCTATTTATTGCGGATTTTATCAGCTCTGGCTTTTTTCTTCTCAGCCACATGCTTCGTTATCGCTAACTTTGCATATGCCCTGAAGAGGTCTATAATACCTTGTAGAGTTGTATCTGGCAAGGAATCATATTTTGATCCTAGAAGCTTCCTTAGGTCTTCAACCTTCATTTATCACAGGATTCAATCCCCTCCCCAATTACTATTGGGGTCGTAGGAATTCGTCTGTAAAAGCCCCTATACTGTTTTATAGGGTATTTGTATGCTATTTTTTAGCATCTTTTTTTCAACCTTTTTTATCATAAAGGAATCTTTTTTTTACCTTCAACGTATCCCATTTCCATTCACTTACCATCCTAGCAATTTCTCAATGTTCACCAACTTCCTCCTTTAATTGTTCATAGAAATTTACGTTACTAGGATTGTCACGTACTTTCCATTTTGCACTCATAAAATCAGGTGCGTCATTAGAAATATCAATATTCACGGTTAGTTTTTTCTTATTTTTACTTGTTGTTTTCAAATCTCTTAAAAGCAGTCCCCATAATTTCTGTCTATCTCTTTTTGTTTTTAGATTCTCAAAGAGGTCACTTTTTCTATATAAATTTGCATAAATACTAAAGAAAAGATCGCTTATTTCTACTGCCAATACTCATCTCTTTAGATACCAGTCTATGTTCTCCTTATCCACTATTCATACTTTTTCTGGATACATTCACTCATAAAAAACGAGGTAGAGTTCTTTTTGAAGGAAAAGAGAACAATATATTAAATATTGAAGCTTCCCATTTTCTTTTATTTCCCTTCTATAATGCACCTTCTGGAGCATCTTCACAAATGATTTCACTTGCTTATTGTTTTTTGCAACGCCTAAGATAAATTTATATGCTTCTTCATGTTCCTTTCTTATCCACCACGAACTTTTAGCATTACGGTATCTTATGAATCCACTCAAACATTCAAAATCTCACCTCTCTCTTATATCAGTATCTTTTTTAAGTGCTAATATTGCTATTCTTCCATCAGATTGTTTATAAAAAAATCTCTCTATTATATCATACTTCAATAAATCTCATATTCTTTGAATGTTTTGCATTCCCAGTCATCATCAGGCACATCATCGACATATTTTATATATTAAATAATCAAAAATATCCATGCTTATTGTTTTATTGCCACTATCAA
>JBAZRN010000015.1:0-28598 GCA_041663325.1 Candidatus Absconditabacterales bacterium
TACATGAACGAAAGAGCTACTCTTCACGGAAATCCATTCAAGATAATCAAACTACTGACAATTCTATTCTTGGAAATTCACTGACAATTCTATTTTGCGGTAACAAGAAGATGTTTAAGAATATTTTATTCAATTTGTCAAACTATATGAGTTCGATCTAGCTCTATTTTTTGGCTTTTGGGGGAATGTGGAGTATACTACTATAGCTACTGAATTTACTATTTATTATTGTTTATTAGTTAGTATGCATTGATTAAGCGAACACTATCTTACTCAACCACAGAAACGTTCCTTTCGACAAGAAATCAGGACTTTTGTCCTTTTTTTTGTTGCTGTTTTTGTGATCATTCTTGTATTTACCAATTTCAACTTATTCGCATCCAATTTTCTTGGATTGTTTGAAGATGAAATTCATCCATCAGCGCCTATTAGTGCGTCCATTGTTTCCGAAGATAATAATATCTCTTCTATAGTAGATACAGCGCAAAAAGATGATGTAGAGATTCAATGATTACTCAAAAATTATCAACAGACTACTGATGCTAATACGCTTGCTCCTTCTACGGAAGAGACCCTTCAATCTCACTTGATGGACTATGATTTTTCCTTCAATACTGTTCCTCCCGTCAATAGAATCATCGTGCCGTCATTGTGACTTGATGTGCCTATTGTTACCAATGAAAATATGGCGCCGGTAGTTTTTGCAAAAGCTGATTTTGATAAAGAACTCAATGAATGAGTTGTAAAATATCCAACTACGCCAGCTCCTGGACAGGAAGGGAATACCTTGCTTTTTGGTCATACCAGCTATGTAGTATGGAAAACAAATCCGTACGGAACAATATTCAAAGATCTTCCCAAACTCAAAGATAGTACCTTGATTCAAATATTACGAGAGGGGAATTTATATGAATACAAAGTCATCGATCTTTTTATTGTGTCACCAAAACAAGTCAACGCTCAGTATATGACCTATCAAAATGCAGGTGGCAGCTATATTACTTTGATGTGATGTTATCCTTTGGGTACAGATAATAAGAGGATTATGGTAGTAGCGAAGTTGATAGATAAATAAAATATTTCTAAAAAATTAAACGCTCCGCTGGGGTGTTTTTTTGTAGCTATAAGTAGTTACCTCACCCCGACCTTCGGTCGACCCTCTCCAATAAATTAGAGAGGGTAAAATATTACTGCTCCCTCTCCACGTAGTGGGGAGGGTTGGGGTGGGGTAAATTACTTAATAACGCATTGCAATTTTGTAAGAGGTAGTGGCAGCAATAGATGAATCAAATATCAAATAGATGAGAGTGGATTTGTTAAAATAAAAACCAAAAAAAGCTATTCCTTAAATAAAAGAATAGCGTTCATAATGTTTGCCAATTTTTTATCTATCTCCTTAGATAGGGAACCCTAGATACCTTGATATTATTTACTATCTCAACAACTTTTTTGAGTTCACTTACAAAGGTATAAAAATTATTTTCCTCTTCTTTGTAAGCAATTTCGTTGTTTTCGGCATTACACATATTTATCCAGCGACTTTCGAAAAGACTGTAAATGTCTGGATTAACATTGGCACCGAAACACTTAGTTTCGTCAAACTTCTTTCTTTCATTGGCTACAATCTGTGATACTTTTTTCACGTGTTTTGTAGGAAGAAATATGAGACCAATAGTTGTATTCATTGATACAGACCCAGCGTTAACACTTACAAAAGTGTTTTCTCTTATTTCACCTTCGATAACGCCCTTTTCGTAGCAACAAAAAACGGTATCACCATCTTTTAATAATTTTGCTTCATGTAATTTCATAATATTTTCTCCTTTAATGTTTTATTTGTGTTTTATTCCTTATATATTTTTTCTTATAAGAGTCAATACCCAAAACTACATTGCAATTTCATAGGAAAAGGGTATAGATATAAGCAATCGAAATATGCTTTTTAATCGAGGCTTTGGTACAAGGCTTTTTTTGTTTTACTATATTACCTATTCAATGCAAATCAGAAATATTGCCATTATTGCCCATGTAGATCATGGAAAGACGAGCTTGGTCGATCAATTATTGACGCAGTCGGGGACGATGAAAATGGCGGAAGATCAGAATCTTATTATGGATAGTAATGATCAAGAAAGAGAAAGAGGAATTACTATTTATTCCAAAAACACTTCGGTCAATTATAAAGGAGATGTTATCAATATTATAGATACTCCGGGACATGCTGATTTTGGAAGTGAAGTAGAAAGAGTGTTGAAAATGGTCGATAGTGTGCTGCTTCTTGTCGATGCCTATGAATGACCGATGCCACAAACAAAGTTTGTGCTCAAAAAATCTTTGGAGCTTGGGCTCAATCCGATTGTGGTCATCAATAAAATCGATAAAGAAACCGCTAGACCTGTTTGGGTGATCAATCAGTTATTTGATTTGTTTTTTGCGTTGTGAGCTACAGACATACAAGCCGATTTTCCTATTATTTACTGCAGCGCTAAAGGCGGCTATGCGTTTGATGATATGAAAGATTTTGAAGAGGCAAAAGAACATGGAGATATTTTTCCTATATTTGATCTGATAGAAAAAGCGGTGAAACCTGCCCCAGATTATTCTGACAAGCTTTTTCGTATGCAGGTTGCTAATCTCGGATATGATGATTTTATCGGAAGGCTTGGAATATGAAGAGTCTATGAATGAACTGTCGCTCAAGGGCAAGAAGTAGTTATATTTGACAATGAATGAGTCAAAAGAAAAGGGAAAATAACGAAAATATTCACTACGCTCTGAATCTCTAGAGTAGAAACTAAGCAGGCTTTATGCGGTGATATCGTCACTATCGCTGGTATCCCAAATATTTATGTTGGAGAGACTGTTGGTATAGAATGATGTGAACCGTTTCCTCCTATCAAAGTCGATGCGCCGACATTGACTATGGATTTTCTCGTCAATGATTCGCCGTTTGCTGGCAAGGAAGGAAAATTAGTTACATCAAAAAATATCCAAGAAAGGCTCGCCAAAGAATTACAAACCAATGTGGGATTAGAAATTGATTTTGAAAAATGAGGAAATAGATTCGCTGTTTCTGGTAGGGGAGAACTCCACTTATCAGTACTTATCGAAACGATGAGAAGAGAATGATTTGAACTTCAAGTCTCTGCGCCGCAAGTAATTTTCAAACAGGTGGACGGTCATAAAATGGAACCGATAGAACATGTAGTCATCAATGTCGATGAAAAATTGTCTGGCACTGTCATAGATATGATTGCAAAAAAGAAATGACAAATGACCAATATGTTTACCATGAATGGCATCTCTACTTTGGAATTTGAAGTACCGACAAGAGGATTACTCTGATTTAGATGACAGTTTGTCTTGGTGACGAAGGGTGAATGAATCATGTACAGTTCATTTTCTCATTATGGACCCTATAGAGGCGATATTCCTAAGAGAACAACTGGTTCTATGATTAGTATCGAAAACGGAAAATGTATGAAATATAGTATTTGGAAGTTGCAAGAAAGAGGGAAAATATTCATCCTTCCGCAAGCAGCTATGTATGAATGAATGATTGTCGGTGAAAGCGCAAAACCAGGTGATATGACAGTAAATTTGACTAAAAATAAGCAGCAGACCAATGTCAGAGAAAGTGGAAATGATGAATCTATGCGACTAGAACCGATTATCCCGTTGACGCTAGAAGACTCGTTAGCTTATATCAGCACTGATGAATATGTAGAAATCACTCCCAAAAATATCAGATTGAGAAAAGTATTTCTTACGGATTCAGAGAGGAAAAAAAATGGGGTGAAGAAGTAAAATTACGTACTAATTCAAATTAAAATATTATTGTGGCTACTATTTTTGATTATTTCATTCATTAATCTAATCTTTTGAGAATTTCAAATGTATATCAAAATAGAATTATTCCGGTTTTTGGTTATTTGATCGGCTAGATTGAGCCTATCTGTATATTTTTAGACTTCGTTTCTAAATCATTGTTATGTCGATGTTATCTATTGTTTGGTATGTCTAAAGACTTAAAAATGGCATCTTTGATAGATTTATCGGATCTGTTTAAAACGCTCCATGAAAGATGTTTTTTTTCATTTTTTTCGAGTGTGATGTTTTCAAGAAAAGTCGCGCTTTTCCTTATTGATTCTCTGCTTAATTCCTTGTAATTAATCTCTGGATCTCATGAAATCGCTCCAATTACCACCTTTCATTCTGGATACTTGTTTGGTATTTTTATAAGTTTTCAGCTTTTAAGCCTCTCGTATCATTTATCATCGACACGATATTCAGGACGTTGGTTCTTTATATATTGAAATAATCAATCTCGATCCACATTATTGCTGTTTACTGTTAAGGGCGATAGGGCTATTATTTTGCTTATGTCATTATTCCAAGATAAGCTTAATGCAATCCCTCATCAGAACGAGCTACCTATTAATGTGATAGGTGTGTTTGAATTTTTTATAATTTTTCATCATCTGATATTTTGGATTATGCTCTCGATGTCTTTACTAGGGGATTCATTAAGAAAGACTCAGTCGCTTTGCCAAGTTCATTTATATTGTGGATAAATGCATGATATATTATATTCATTAGAGATATATTTGATAATTCCGTCATTATATCAACTAGATTCTGGTAATCATGGACAAAAAATTACGACCTGTTTCGCATTTTCCATTTCTACTATCTTTAAGTTTATTCAATCTAATTTAATTTCTCTTTCGACACCCTTTGGGAAATCAGTCTTTTCTTTAAGTCCCATATATCAGATAAAAAAATAAATTATTTATAGATATAATACATATTACAATAATAGTCTCAATGTAATATTTACAAAATAATCACTCAAAAACCAGATATTCGATCGATTGTATTTTAAAATTTTAATAACTTTGTCGAATATAGCTTTTGGTTAATATCAGCACTGACGAATATGTAGAGATCACATCAAAAAATATCAGATTGAGGAAAGTATTTCTTACTGGCTCAGTGTCTATGGTGCGACTGTACTATATGTCGTGTATCGGCTGTTGTATGGTTTGCCTTCTTTCTTTTTTAAGGTCTTATTTCTAAGTGTTCTTTATAAAATTTTTGTAATTCATCAAAATTATCATCTATATGAATTGTAAGTTCTGCTATTTTATCTAACAAAATTAGATCTTCTTTATTTGGTTTATAATACATATCCATTAATTTGCTTTCTTCTTGATAACTATATTCTATTTTGTTTAAAGCAAAAAAATCTCTTAACATATTTCCACGAATATATCGTTCGCCGTGTAGTCCTTCTATTGCAAAGAATCAACATAGATCTCAACTTAAAACTCATTCTCTGTACAATTTTCGTAACGCACCTCCTGTAAAAAAGATGTCCTTAGGCATGTCTGTAAAGTTTATTTGATTTCTATTAAGATTGTATTTTAATATTTCAATGTCACCAATTTGTGAGTCTACCCTAGACCATTTTTTTGCTTTTTTGTTTCGATATTCGCAAATTCGATGATCCTCAAATTGTGCATTATGAAAATATGTTGCAAATCCACAACGACATCTTGCCGGAATTCATTTTTCTCTCAATACGGAGCACATAAACATCGCAAAATGTTTGCAGATATTTACAATTCTATCTTTGGGTTCTCTATATTCTGTAAAAGGTTTTTTGTTAAGTTCTCTAATTTTATCTAGACTTTCTTGGAGAGTTCTTAAATATCTATCCTGGATTCTTTTTTTTGGAAAATCAAGATTATAGAGGTTTTTTGTATAATTTGGATGAATTAGTAATCATTGAATAGTTCTTGCAATTCCTGGTATATTGTTTGGAAAATTTTTAAATGTTCATTTTTTTACTTTTGTTCTAATTCATTGTTCGGTGTAATAATCTAATATTTTTTTCATGTATTGCTATTGAATAAATAAAGTAGTTCTAGAAAGAAGGTATCATACAACTTGTCGCTATCTGCCGAGTTTGTCATTATTATGCCACAAAGTTGTCGGGAAGTTTTGCTTAAGTTTATACAGTCAATCATGTCTTTATTGTTGGCTATTTTTATTGTGTAATGATTTTTTATATGGTGCTTCATATTATGTGGTCATTAATCTAAAAAATCAAAAAATACTTATTTTCCGCTTTATGGAAAAACTATTTTCCGCTCTCATTTTTGATTCTCTATGATTGCTGAGCGTGTCTCTACCCATTCTCATGAATTGAGATAATGAATTTTTCCTATTTGACGATTTTCTGTTTCATGAAAATGCCCACAAATAACTCCATCACAATTTTTCTCTATAGCTGTCTCATAAATTTTTTTGTCGATATTTTTTCTGCCTCAGATGAAAGATTTTGCCAAGCGCTTTATGGGTGTCATTAAAGATTGCTTTTTATATCAGAGTTTTTGTCTTGTCGCGTTATAAATTCTATTGATTAGTCCAAGTAAGCTTCATCAGAAGAACGCAAGATATGAGATACCCCAATGTTTGTAATTTACTTTATCAAACTGGTGTCCGTGACAGATGTAATATTTCTTTCTATCTGATGTATAGATCAAATGTTTCTGCATTTTAAGGTCTTTTGTTATGAGTCTGTCTTTTATTTCGTGATTGCCTTGGATGTAAAATATTTTGGTTTTATTTTTTTTGCAGATTGCTTTTATTTGCTCAATGACTGCTACGTGTTTCTGTTTCCATGCTCAAAAAAACTTGATAAATAAATCATCAATCAAATCTCAATTTATGATTAAGTTTTCACAAGGATTTTTTTCTAAAAATGCCAAAAGTTTTTGAGGTTGAGCATCAGGTTTTCCGATATGTATATCTGAGATTATTATGGTTTTTAACATTGAAAATAAGTGTGATATAAATCTTTTTCAATTGTAAATTGAATTTTTCTTAATTCATTTATATCAACTTCTGCTGCTTGGGAAATTTTTTTCTTTTCTTCAATTAACTGGTGTATTTCCCTTTTGATTTTCGGACTTGTAACATCTATATTTTTAAACGTTGCAAATGGTCAATTTTTAAACATTTTTCGTGCATCTCATGCTTTTCAAGTATATCCTAGTTTATTCAAAATGTCTAATGTTGCTAAAATTTCTTTTCTTGTTTTCTGAAACGTCTCATATGCATTGCCTCTGAGAGTAAGAGGACTATTTGTTTTTTCTTGTGTTAGAAGATCTTTCATTTCTTGTTCTTTTGTTTTTATAATCTCCACTAATTGTGGAATGTTTTCACGGGTTTTGTTTATGACCTCTTTTTGTGTATGAATTTCCATGAGTACAAGATTACAAAATAAATAGTTAATAACTTTTTGCAAATAAAACTCTTTTGGCGCTTGGTTTGCCTGTTAAGATGCAAACTCCTGGTTTCCCACTTTGCGGGATTTCGCTATCGCTTCACCTCCATTCATTGAATGGTAAACAACGAATAGTTCCCGCAGTTTCATTTTTGATTTTGTCTGCAGTCTCTACGGTACCATCTCGATGCGCCATAACGAATCCTTGTTCTATTTTTTCTTTGAAGTCTTCATAGGTATCTACTACGAAAGTATGAGTTTCTCTGAATTCTTTATTTTTTTTTAATAAATTGTTTTGCGCTTTGTAGAGATATTGATCGATATGAAGGTCTACATCTTCTATTTTTACATTTTCTTTTTCTCCTGATTCTCTCTTGAAAATTTCTACCATGCCGCTTGCTATATCTCTTGCTCCGACCGTGATTCTTATAGGTACACCTTTGAGTTCATATTCGTTAAATTTCCATCCGGGTGACTTGTTTTGATCTTCATCTATTTTCCATCTGAGTGGGATGGTATCATGAAAATATTTTGATTTGAAGTCGAGTCTGGTGGTCTCAAATCTTTCGATAAGTGGCTGAATGTAGTTTTTGATCAGTTGAAGTTCTTCTGGTGTTTTGAAAATAGGAACGATAACAACATGAAGTGGCGCTAGTGCTGGAGGCAATATCAATCAGTTGTCGTCAGAATGTGCCATGATCAGTCATCAAATCAATCTTGTAGAAACTCCTCGAGAAGTTGCATAAACATATTCGAGTTGGTTTTTTTCGTTAGTAAATTTTACATCAAACGCTTTGGCAAAATTTTGTCCGAGGTTATGACTGGTTCCCGCTTGCAATGCTTTACCGTCTTGCATCATTGGCTCGAATGTATAACTTGCCACAGCTCAAGCGAATTTGTCATGTTCTGGTTTATATCCAAGAATCGGTGAAATAGCCATAAAATGTACGCAAAAATCGTTGTAGACATCAAGCATTTTTCTTGCTTCTGCGTCTGCGTCTTCTGCTGTCGCATGAGCAGTATGTCCTTCTTGCCAAAGAAATTCTGCGGTCCTGAGGAAAAGTCTTGTCCTCATTTCTCGTCTCACTACGTTGGCTCGTTGGTTGATCAATAATGGTAAATCACGATAGGAATGAATCCAATCTTTGTAGCTATTTCGGATGATGGTTTCTGATGTCGGTCTTACGATAAGCTCTTCTTCAAGTTTCGCTGTGGGATCTACAACGATTCATTTGCCATTAGGATCATTCATCAATCTATAATGGGTCACCACAGCGCATTCTTTTGCAAAATGCTCTACGTGCTGAGCTTCTTTATTCAAAAAAGATTTCGGGATAAATATCGGGAAATAGGCGTTTACGTGTCCTGTATTTTTGAACATTTTGTCGAGAACATCTCTGATATTTTCTCGAAGCGCGAATCCATACGGTTTGATCACCATACATCATCTGACTGCAGAATTTTCTGCTAGTTCTCAGGCTAGTTGGTTATACCATTCGCTGTAATCTTTATTACGTGGAGTTAGTTTCGTCATTGTTACGAATATATGATAAAGTCTGTATGTATTTTTTTTATGGAAAAGAGCTAAATTATCAAGGCGATTACTTAATAAAAAACTCTTCGCTGTTGCGAAAAGTCTTTATATACATGCATGTTAATTTCTTATTTTTTTCTTCTAAGGAAAAATCCTGTGACAAAAAGGATACCAAGTACAATCAAAATCATTCCACCAATCATGTTGCGAAGTACGTAGAGACCAAAAATCAAAAGTAAGATACCGATGATAGTAAAGATTTTTTCTTCGGTAGTAGATACTTCTCGTCGAGCGCCGATTTTGCCTCCAATTTCTTTTCCTTCAGATTTAATGACTCTTGCTTCTTTTTCAAAGTTTTTTGCAAAGTTCTTTGCTTTGTTTTCTACTGAACTTTTTACTGAAGCTTTTTTAACAGGTTTTTTAGTTGGCATTATGTATATGTGTAAAGGTATAAAAAGTTATCTTCAAGATATAGAAATTATGAGTATTTGCAAGTAATAATCACTTCGTGGTAATTTATCCTAACGGATGTAATTTATCCTAACGGATGTAATTTATTCTAACGGATGTAATTTATCCTAACGGATGTAATTTATCCTAATGGATGTAATTTATCCTAATGGATGTAATTTATCCTAATGGATGTAATTTATCCTAACGGATGTAATTTATCCTAATGGATGTAATTTATTGTAATTACCAATTATGCGATCCGCCTAGGCGGAGAGCAAATTATACGAAGTAAATTACGCGAAGCGAGTTAGAGTCTTATTTGCATCTTTGCGAGT
The DNA here is from genome assembly GCA_041663325.1 of Candidatus Absconditabacterales bacterium. GTDB lineage: Bacteria > Patescibacteriota > Gracilibacteria > Absconditabacterales > Absconditicoccaceae > CAJBLF01. Next base: position 9,617 of record JBAZRN010000015.1, read on the forward strand.
GGTTGTTTGACTGCCATTTTGTTTTTTGATCTAATGAAAAGACCAAGCGAAATAACTCTTCTCACTATGCCAATCTCTTCAAGTAATTGTTTGTCGATATATATTTCTGAATATAATGGAAGATGTTCTAAATGAACACTTTCTGTGACGAGTTTCGAATTGCTAGCGACGGGAATAAACTTTTGAAGCTGGAGATAAATATGCTCGCTTACAAATGGAGCGAATGGCGCGCATATTTTCATATAACTTTGTAACACTTCAAATAACGTGTTGAATGCTGAGCGTTTATCTTGATCCATTCCTGATGCTCGGAATCTTCTTCTTGATCTTCTGATAAATCGGTTGTTGAGTTTCTCGATAAATCCTAGAACTAATTTTGCGCTTGTATCGAGAAAATATTTATTCATTTCTTGTTCGACTTGGAGACCAAGACTATGAAGTTCTGCAAGTATTCGTTTATCTAATTCATTGTCGATACTATAGCTGGGAAGTTTAATTGCTTCGAGTTTGTTGAGTGAGGCTTTCGTGTCGTAAAGTGTCGGTCGAAGTTCATTGAAATTTACGTCGTGGGAAATAATCAGAATATTTTTTCCTTGTCATTTTTTAATTAATTTCTTGTACATGCCTATCGTATCCATACCTTCTCCTGATCGTAATTTTTCGTCAGTCTTGATTTTTATCTTTTTGCCTCTATATTCTTTCATAATCTTTACCACTTCTTCAGCTGTCTGAACTGTTCTCAACGCAGGACTTGTGTAAATAACGTCTGGGTTGATTCTCACTACTTGTTCGATAAACTTTGGATCCTGCATCGCTTGGATGCCTTCTTCCGCCAGAGGATGGTCCATCAATAATCCGTTTGCTTTTGCGTGTCTCATGAAGTAAAGTGTCGTATTTTCTGTGGACCACTTATCTACATTTGCATAGGTTTCAAAAAACTTGTAGGCGTTCATAATCGATGCGGTGAAATCTTTGTAGACTTGTTCCACTCCTTTTTCTGAGAATTTCACTGCTTCAGCTCTTACGCCTGGTGAAGAAAGAAGGTACAATCTATATGCGTCAGTTCCATATTTCCCAAATAAATGTTCTGGGTCTGGATAATTCTTTAATTTTTTTGACATTTTCTTTCCATCTTCCGCAAGGACGAGACCATTGATGATGACATTATTGAATGAATTTTTCTTCATGATGGCATTGCCTATTACATGCATTCATCTAAACCGACCTCTGGTCTGGTCAAGTCATTCGATGATGAAGTCAGCAGGGTAAATTAATTTAGAATTTAGAATTCAGACTTTAGAATTTAGAATTCAGAATTCAGAATTATCTTTTCCGATATATCATACTTGTCCGAATGGCATTGAGCCAGATTCAAACCGACAATCCATTACTTCCGGTATCCTGCGATATTCTTTTGATCATTTTTTAAATCGGTAGCTGTCGACGTATGGTTTATGAAGATCCATTTCCCTATTCCTGTCGTTGTCTCGATAGCGAACGGTAATTTGTCCGTTGTTTGGAGAATATTCGTGTTTTTTGGTCAGATAATCAAAATATTTGAATGTCTGGTGCATTATAATAACTGAATCTCTGTGTGTTATTGTGACGATAGTTTTCCCTTGAAATTTTTTGTTGATATCAAGCGTATATTCTTTGCATCTTGCAATGACATCGTTTATAGATTCTCATTCAGAAGTGAGTTTTTCACTTATTGATTTGCTTACAGATAATCCTGTTGGAAATATTTTGTTTTGCAGTTCAGGCAGAATAAGATCGGTTGTTCTGAAATCGACATAGATTTTTTCATGGATTTGGAAAAGTTTCTGAGTGTTTGGATTTTTAAGATAACTTTGAATTTGTCTCTGATTCCAAAGGTTTTGATATGTCTTTTGGATCTCTTGATATTTTTTCTGGATGCCTGAAATGCTTTCAGGGAACTTCTTCTCCAAAAATGGAAACACCGTTTGCAGTGATCTTGTAAGTGGTGTAATGATGATCACTCGGTCATCTTTTTTGAGCGAACTAAGATATTTACTTATTTTTTTAGCTTGTTTAATACCATTTTTGTTAAGCTCTGTATTGCTGTAACTATCATGAGTATGTGTTTCGTTATAGACCGTTTCTCCATGTCTGATGATTACATTTTTCGTGAGATTTTGTGATCCCGTCCTTGTTCCTTGATAGATTTCTTCAAGTGTTCCTGCGACAATGATATCTTCTTGCTTTTTAGTATTTTCCCAGATAGGCAATGGAGCTCATCGATATCTATTTCTTGCGAGATTCCAATCCGGCGCTGTTTTGATAACATCGATAAATCTTTTTTTAACGGTTTCAGGGACAAATCCTATCTTTTCGGCATTGGGTACGGTTATCGGAGTGAGTGAAGGCTCTTTGATAAATCGACTTGTAAGTGCTTTCGAAATTAGCGGTGTGTCACATCTTCGGCAATGCGGATACGAATGTTCGTATGATCTTTGTCCGATAAGTTTTCCTTCTTCTTTAAGCCTTTGAATGATATCTTTATTCGCGTCATAGACTCTGGTTCCTTTCCGTTCGGGCACTTCGTCAGTAAATTCACCATAGTCGTTTACCGGCAAGAAAAGCCAGTTTTTACTATCATCTCTTGGCAAGAATTGCGCGACTGCATTATAATCTTCTATACCGAATGCTGGCGCGATATGGACGATACCGGTTCCTTCTTCTGTGCTGACGAATTCACCTGCTATGATTTTGAAAAATTGCTCTTTGTATTTTTCATCTATTTTACTGTTGTCGACATATGGAAATAATGGCCTATATTCGAGTCCCACTATATCTTCTCATTGAAAGATATTGATCAGAACATATTCATTGCGCTCCTTGTAATATTGTTTAATCAAATTTTCCGCGAGAATATAATATTCTTTGGAGGATTTGTCAAATACCATCATATAACGAATATGTTTTCCTACGGCTAAGAACATATTGCTTGGTAATGTCCGCGGGGTAGTGGTCCATGCCAATACATTAACATCAGCATTTTCCATATCTTTGCTGCATTCTTTAGTATATGGCAGAACATTATGAATAGTATGAAAAGAAAGAAAACGATCTATGAGTTCGTAGGCGTCATCGAGGATGGTGTTGTCTATTTTTATTGAAAATCCTAAGGTATTATCGTTTTCGAGAATTTCTATATATTTTAACTCAGTATGTTTATTGCTTTCTTGGATTTTCGGAGTTCCAGAAATAGTGACCTCAAAATAATGAGCCAAAACATTTTTTTTGCCGATATATTTTCTGGATCAGATGAGATGAGATTGTGTAACTTTAACGCCCAATTCTTCTTGTAATTCTCTAGCAAGCGCTTCTTCTAAAGTTTCTCATGTATCTACTTTTCCTCCTGGTAAAGTCCAAAAATCCCGTTTCATATCAAAAAGCGTCAGATATCTTCATTGTTCATCTTTGATAAGAGCTTTAGTGGTGTGTATAAATCCATCTTCAGTCTGTTCGTATTTTTCGTTTGCTGGTAAGGTAATTTTAAACTTTATTGTGATTGCTGGATCTTGTCTGTCTTTATATCATTCGTTGACTTCAGAATTTGACAATGTGGTCGCGCAACTTGGACACATCCATTGAACGTTGAATCCCTTGTAGACTAGGTTTTGATTGTACATATTCTGGATTACTCGGATAATGGATTCCATATAGTCCAAATTCATAGTATAGTATGCATGATCCATATCTGCCCATCTTCCTATCCGGTCAATGAATGTTCTCCATTCATCACTAGTATTGTTTACGTATTTTCTGCATTCTTCTACAAATTTTTCTACCCCTATTTTTTGTTCGATATCTTTTTTCCCGTCGATGCCAAGTTTCTGTTCCACCGCTTTTTCCGCTGGCAACCCATGACAATCTCGTCATCGATCTCTATTTACTTTGTATCCTTTCATGGTTTTGTATCTGAGGATGGCATCTTTCATCGTTGAAGTAAGTCCGTGCCCGAAATGCGGTGTCCCTGAAGCAAATGGAGGACCGTCATACGTGACAGATTGAAATTTTTCTGACCTCTGATCGAGGGATTTTTGAAATATTTTATTTTCTTTCCAATACGCGTTGAGACTCTGGATTAATTCTTTTTGATTCATACTACATTGCTAAATTGCTAAAATGTTTGCTAGTTGAAGATTGAATATAGTAAAAGCAAAAAAGCTTTCAAGTCAAAGCGGTCACTTTTTTTGATTGTTTTTTTTAATTAAAAGATTATTAATCTTAAAAGATTATTAAAATTTAAAAATTAAATCTTCTAGTTTTTTAATCTTCAAAATTTTCTAAATCTTTTAATGTTTTAATTTTCTTATGAAAATTCTAGTCATCAATTCGTGAAGTTCGTCATTGAAATATCAGCTTTTGGATATGTCACAAAATAGTGTCGTAGCGAAATGAATCGTTGAAAAAATCTGAGTGAAATGATCTTCTGTAAAAAATCATAAGGATGCATTAACTTTGGCATTGGCCGATTTGTCTGTTCATTGAACTATTGACGCTATAGGGCATAGAGTGGTTCATGGAGGGGAATACTTTAAAAACCCTGTGATCATTACTGATGAGGTGATAGCAAGAATCACAGAATGTTCTGATTTGGCACCGCTTCATAATCCTGCAAATTTGGAGTGAATACGTGCGTGCATTTCATTACTCCCAAATATCCCTCAAGTGGCGGTTTTTGATACTGCTTTTCATCAGACTATGCAGCCGGCACATTATCTGTATGCATTGCCAACTAAATATTATGAAACGTATAAAATAAGAAGATATGGTTTTCATGGAACTTCTCATCAATACATTTATGACAAATTAGTTACGAGTGACGAATTACGAGTGACATGAAAGAAACCACAAAAAGTGATTACGTGTCATGTGGGGAATGGAGTGAGCATAACTGCGATTAAGGATGGGAAGGTAGTAGAGACTTCTATGGGAATGACGCCATTGGAAGGTGTAATGATGGGGACGAGGTCTGGGAACATCGATCCTGCAATCATTCCTTATCTCATGACTCATGAATCTATGACGGTCGATCAAATCAATGATCTCCTGAATAAACAAAGTTGATTGCTGGGTATTTCCTGAGTTTCTAGTGATATGAGAGACATCCTTACATGCATAGAGAAGTGAGATAAAAAATGTTCGCTTGCCTTGGATATGTATATCAATTCATTAGTGAAATATATTTGAGCATATACAGCTCTTTTGTGATGAGTGGATGTTATTATCTTGACTGCCGGCGTCATGGAACATAGAGCTATTGTAAGAAAAATGTTATTGGAAAAATTGTCATGGCTGGGAATTACCCTTGATATCAAATCCAATCAGGATGAAATATCTTCAATGACCTGTATTTCTACCCCAGATTCCAAAGTCGCTGTCATCGTTATTCCAACTGATGAAGAACTTATGATAGCCAAACAAACCTTTAAACTAGTGAACAACTAACAACTAATAACTACAGTGGTGGTTTTGTCTTCATATGAACTATTGTTATGGAAGGGTTGAAATCAGTGCTAAATTTCATATAAGCTTATTGATTCATTCTGTTTTTTTATTTTTTTACTACCCATTGCCCATGGAACAAACACAACAACATCAAAAAAAACATTTCAGTGAAGAAGCTACTTTGGATAAAGTAGAAAAAAAAATCGATCATAACATGGAAAAGATTATGAATAAAGGATTTGTACAAAAATTTCTTAATTTAAAAATCGTTAAAGATATTTTGGGGGCGCATTTTGTAAATGATATTAATCATAAATTACAGCCTTATCTTAAAACTATCTTTACTATCGTAGGACGAATATCACTTATTACCTGAATTATTGGGATTTTCTCATTTTTGATTTCTTTGAGCGGACTTGGATTTATGTTTAGTCTAGGATTTGGTATCGGACTTCGTGTATCAATCTATGTCTTATTAGCTATTGCGTTTTCCGTTCTTTCGCTTTTCACATGAATCGGTATGATTAGATTTAAAAAACGAGTAACATCATTAGTTATTCTTTGATTTGCTGTTTCTGTCCTTTCATTTATTATTAGTTTTATTCCTGTAGGACTTTATTCGTATAAATCATATGGAAGTTTCTGAGGAAACTTCTTTAATCTTTTGATAACTTTCATTCTCTTGATATTGATTTTGAAAAATGAGAATATGTTTAAAAACTAAATTTTGCTAAATGCTTGAAGCTCGCCTCGGCAGATAACCTTAAAGCCTGCTTTATCGAACAAGTAAACTTGATGAACTGTTTAGTAAAACAGTATATATCATTATTTTATCATTTTATTATTTTTTATGAAAAAGTATTTGTTGTTGGTGGTGTTTTCTGTTGTCTTTTTCTGATGCGCAAAAAACAATTTAGGAAATATAGATGTAAATGCTATTACTGATTTGTCTACATTACAAGGTATAATTACTCAGGTGTCTGAAGAAATCAATGCGTGAACTATATCTATGGAACATGCTCAAGAACTAGTAGAACAGCTCCAACAAAAATATGTAGATCTTACGGATACTACGGACACACCTATTGAAACAAAATTTGCAGCTCTACAAAAAACTTTTGATGAAAAAGCAATGGTATCGTACACATTACCGCTTTGGGCAAAAAAATTGTGAATGAGCGCACCAAAATGAATGGTTATTGATAAAACATTATCCAAACAAACCATAGGTTCTACTATTCTCGTTTACAAATGAAACTATGATATTGCTTTACAACAAGCTGAATTTATAGCTCAAAAAGCTCATTTGTATGTAAGCAAAAATTTTCAACAAGCTCAATCACTTGCAAAAATTGGCAATGTGGATTATATCTCTGGATTGGATATTGGTGGTTTGCGTAAATGAATCGTCTATGTAAATCATGAGTTGCTCGATACCAATATTGATAATCTCTTATCGGTAAGCGTTGATCAGGACGGTGTATTGACTATTGAAGCGACGAAATATCAAAATTAACTAAATAATGAAAAACTAAAAGTGAAAAACGATGGAAATTTTAATTTTTTAATAGAAAAATTCCTACGCCATTCACTTTTCACTATTAGTTATTCACTTTATATTATAAATGTCGTCAATGAAGTATATTTTGTGAATTATTGTGTTCGTGATGGGAATAATGAGCGTGAGTATGGCTCAGGAATATATCTTATTTTATGGGAATGGATGTCCGCATTGCGCCAAGGTAGAGGCGTATATCAAGGATAATAAAATAGGCAAACAATTTGATTTGAAACAAAAAGAAGTTTTTTACAATAAAAAGAATCTGAACGAATTCAACGGATATCTCGAGAAACATAATTTAACGTATGATAAGATCGGTGTCCCTTTTTTGATCATCAATAGCGGTGCTGATTGCAATTATATCAATGGCGATATGAATATCATAGACTATTTTTCTGGAAAACTATCGCAAATTGCTGCTGCGGCATGCAAGGACACCGCATTGAGTTGAGGAACGCAACCCATAGAAAAAAGCCTTAAACAAAGATTGTCATTTTTTTGAATCATGCTTCCTGCGGCTATTTCTGATAGCATCAATCCCTGCGCGTTTGCGGTAATGCTCTTATTACTTTCAACAATTCTTACGAGACATAAAAGCAGAAGAAAAACTTTGTTTGCATGAGTGATGTTTTGCCTAGCGGTATTTATCACGTATTTGGCAATGGGTGTCTGACTTTTTTCAGCGCTTGCAACCGCTAATAATACATTCATTCTCAAGTTGGTTGTGGGAATACTATGACTTCTTGTCTGATTTGCAAATCTCAAAGATTATTTCCGATATGGAAAATGGTTCGTCATGGAAGTGCCATTTAGTTGGAGACCAAAAATGCAGGATCTCATCTATAAAGTTTCTTCTCCGCGATGAGCGTTTGCTATAGGAATATTAGTTAGTTTATTTCTTCTTCCGTGCTCATCTGGTCCGTATTTTACTATTTTGTGATTTATGAGCTCTCAAAGCAAAAATCTTAATCTCCGATGATATATTTATCTTATATTCTACAATTTAATATTCGTTTTGCCTATGCTAGCGATAGCGATAATGGTAAGTTTCTGATATGCGAGTGTCGATAAAATCGCTAAAATCAAACATGAAAAAACTCAACTGATCCATCTCATCGTAGGATTGTTGATGCTCGGACTTGGAATCTATGTGTTGACTACTATATAACATTAGCCTAAAGCTTAAAGCTCAAAGCCTAAATTTCAAAGACTAAATTTCAAAGACTAAAGTTCAAAGCAGAAAGATCAATATAAACTCAGTGGTGAAAATTGCTGGGTTTTTTAGTTGACTTTGTTCATTTTTTGATTAGATACATGTCTATGTATGAATATTTATTTAGTAGCCCCATCGCTTATGACTAAGAGCAAAAATCTGAGTGAAGAAAAAAATTCCCCAGTAAAAGAAGCAGATGAAAGACAAAAAAAAATTACGTTTGCTTCGTGTCAATATACTAAAGATCCGACTTTAGATATTTTTGAATTACTAAATATTTCTGATGGATAAATGATCAAAACATCTCCAGTAAACGGTTACAAAGCAAGAAGATGATTTATCTGATGACGTGCATGATTGTGATATTAACTTTCTATCGTTTTATTCAATAACTCTTTGACTATGAAAAAATCATGAGAAATTAATCTTATTAATGAAGATAGCACTAAAGAAGTTTCTAATATTAGTAAAAAAATGACGATAACATAAAAGAAAAAGTTCTTAAAAAACTTGGTATTGATATCGATATCGACCAATATAGGGGAATTGTAATAGAAGATATTTATAAAACTTTGTGAATAAAGAGAGGAGAATGCATCAAGACGAAGCCATCAGTTAATGATTACAAACCTAAAGTGTTTCATACCTAATCAACATGAAAAACTCCCGATAAATATGAACTTAGTGCTGAGGGATAGAGGCGTATGTCTATAAATACCTATTATTTGAAAGGTGAAGAAGCTAAGGATATCTTTGAACTTTTGGGTATAAAACCGTGAGAAAGTATCGATACAACGCCGTCGTTGAATGATTATAAAGCTAAGGTTTTTCATAGATAAAAAATGGATGGATATTGACTATAAAGCTATTATTAGATTTCGTTTCCATTATTGCAGAATTATTGTTTAAAGGTTTTTGAAAGAAAATATATTATTCAACGTTTTGAGTCTAGTACGATGTATGAATATATGTCGTGCAGGCTCTGTTGTCGGATTCGTATATTTTAGCCCTCGTTCGTTGTTTATTCTAAACGTTCAATTTAAAACAAATAGAAGGGGTGGTTTACTTGAATATACATACTATTATGGATTTATGATACGAATAGATTTTTGTTTTTTAGTTGTCAAAATCAATTTCAATTTTTCATCAATATAAAAGTTAATTTCACTTCTTATTCAAAATTTATCTTTCAAATATATTCAGGGCTCAATGGTATATCATAAGTTCAATTTCAATGGTTCATTATTTGTCGGACTTAAATTTTGTCTATTTCAATGTGGAGAGTAAAATCAAATACAATGTCAAATATAATGATTCATTTTGTCTTTATGTCATAATTTATTTACCATTTCACTGGTAAATAACTGTATTTCAGCTCAAGTTGGAACTTTTTTTTCTTTGAGTTCTTTGTTTATAAATTCTATAATTTTATCACGAACAGTAACAACATCGTTAAAAATTGTCTCTATATCTTTCGGTATTGATTTTCCATAAAAAAACATCTGTGTTATATCGGCAAATGGACTATGTCAAAATTTACTTCTTGCTCGCATATCCACCAAAATCAATGTTCACTTCTCTAGCTTTTTTGATGTTTTTTTTGATGGATAATAATGAACCAGTCCTGAGTTTTCTCTAAATGCTACTATTGGAGGATCTTTATCTGTAATATGATTGTTTTCTAAAAACTTTGATTGGATAAATTGTTGAATTTCATACTCAGTTACTTTGGAATTTTGACATATTAGTATTCCAACTTCATCAAAAATCTTCTCAAGAATTTGAGCACTTTTTTTATGAGATTCTATCAATCCTATAGATGGTTCTAATTTTTTTTCAATTGGTTTTCAGGTTGTTTTATCCCACACTACTAATCTTCCTGAAGGACAATTACAAGCGGTCTGTATTGCTATTTTTTTGGATGTAGGATCATCTGAGTTTTCCACATTGTTCCATATTCCTCCTGCTGCGTGACAGAATCTTGCGCCAGAACATAAATCCTGCGCATCTGTAAGATCGAGTTCTGGACCTGATAGCAGGTCAGCTTGTTCTTTATATTTTTTTCTCTTTGCAGTTTCTGTACCATTGAAATTATTTTTTATATGTGATCCGTCGCAAAAAGGTTTGTTCTGGGATTTTCCGCATCTGCACAAAGCATACGATTCACGTTGGGTATATTTCTGCCCTTTTTTCCGTTTTTCAGGTTCGCCGCTTTTGCCGATAATTGCTATTTCTTTGGATAAAGGGATATTGCCTGAGACAAGGTATGGACCGTCCTTACTAATCAGAATTTTTTGGATTTTTTTCATATCGGTAATTATTTTACGATATAAAATTTCTACTTCAATAAGTTTTCTATCATTTCGCTGATAGTCTTTGGATTTGCTTTTCATCAGGTTTTTTTCATGACTTGACCGACAAAAAATCATATAGCAGTTGTTTTTCCTCATTTGTATTGCTCTACAATGGTTGGATTGTCTGTGAGTACTTGTTGTACTATGGTTTTTAGTTCGCTTTCGTTTATGGCTGGGGCGTCGAATCCTTTTTCTTTGATGATTGCTTCTGGATTTTTTCCTGTAGACAACATCACGTCCATGATTATTTTTAGCTGATTTTCTATAAGAGATCCCTTTTGCGCTTTGATCAAAAATTCGCTAAATTGTTTCTTGGTGAAGGGGAGTTCTTGTATGGTTTTGAAATTCTCTTTCATCCATGCAGCGATTGGTCCAGCGATTCGTTTTACGATTAATTTTCATAAGATTGCTTCCCCGCTAATGCGAGACGTGTTGTCGCTTCACTTTTCGCAATGACTTAGTATTGTGAAAAAATAATCAAGCACTTCCTTGTCGCCGATAAGTGCGTTGATGTATTCCTTATTAAATCCATATTCTTCTTTGAGTTTTTTTATGATATGGTGTGGAATAGTTATCTCCTTACCGTTTAATCGTTCCATTCTTTTTTTATCTATCTTCAATGGCGGTAAATCAGGTTCGGGAAAATATCTATAATCGAGCGCGTCTTCTTTGGATCTCATAAGATAAGATTCACCTTTAACATCGTTTCGTCCCCTTGTTTGCTGGGTGAATATTTTTTCTGTTTCGTATATTTTTTCTTGTCTTATTCGCTCGTGTTCAATAGCTCTTTTGATCATTCCAAATGAGTTGATGTTTTTGACTTCTACTCTTGTACCAAGCGGATCACTTTCTGATTTTCTTAATGAAATATTTACATCGACTCTCATCTGTCCTTTCTCTAGATCTGCATCAGCAATATCATTGAATCTGACTATTCTCTGAAGCTCTTTCAAAAATTCTATGACCTCTTCGGTCGTGCTGAAATCAGGTTTGGTGACTATTTCAACTAATGGAGTCCCTGCGCGATTAAAATCGAGAAGTGCTTGGTTGCCATCATGAATCATTTTTCCGGTGTCGCATTCCATATGCGCATCTTGCAGATGAACTATTTTTTCGGTGATATAATTATCCAAGAAAAAGGAAATCTGTCCTTCCGTGTTGGTCGGATGGTAGAGTTGAGTAATCTGATAGCCCATAGGCAGATCAGGATAAAAATATGATTTTCTATCAAAAGCTGACGTTTCATTTATAGTGCACTGTAATGCTTTTCCTAGAAGCAGTACTTTTTCTAAAACCTCTTCACTCAAGGTCGGAAGCGCTCCTGGTTGTCCTGTACATACGGGACAAATATTTGTGTTCGGCACAAGATCATCAAAATTCTGCTGATTTTTGCACTGGCAAAACATTTTATTTACTGACTTCAATTTTATGTGGATTTCCAATCCGATGGTGAGAATCATTTATTCTATTTTAATGTTAAATTTTGGATGGTGTATTTCAGAGACTATTTGTTTTTTTGCATGCATATACATATAGCTATTCTGTTTTTATTTTCAATATCATAAAACAATGCTATAGCAACTATAGTGCATATACATTATATTCAATATTTTTTTACTATTCTGCGGATTTCTTTGAAGGGTACAAATTTATGTCCTCTTTTTTTGTTTTCTTTGCTGATGTGATATGCTATTTTTCGATGCTGCAATAATATTTTATAGGCGTTTCGTATGCTATGTCCTGGATCATATATGTGTGTCGGTAATGATCCCATTCAGTTCAACTCTATGATTTTAAATTTTCATTGATAAAGATCCTCTCTTGTGTTTGCTTTAATATCGTAACGACCAAAATAAAATCCGTTTACTTTTTTACTGATATCATCAATAACTTTTTCTAACTCTGGGGTAATTATCTTTGATACATCGTAAAATACTGAACCTCTGCAATGATTGCCTATATAGTTGAGCTGAAATGTTTCTCACTCTGCTAAAATGCTTGTTCGCATATTTGGATAATCTTCTTTGAGCTGATGATAATAATATTTGGCTCTAGGATGATGATAAACTAATTGTTCAAACACACTTTTTCCATCTCCATGGAGAAACATAAATTTTTTTTCTACGATTCATGTTATATGACCATTTTTTTCTCCTGGTATACGATAATAAAAGATTCAAAATTCGAGCGGTTGATGCAAAAATTCTTGGATGAGTATGTCTTCGTGAATATGTTTCAGATATCTTTTGAGTTGTTGAGTGGTATGTATTTTTTTTACATCTCTCCCTGTCCTTCATAGTGTGGGCTTGGCTATGCATGGATATTTGATATCGTTTTGCTTCATTTGCTGCTCTATATATTCGCTGTCTTGTCATCCTTTGATGAGTACGCTTATTGGTAATAATTTCGGATCAAATTTGTCCATATCTTCATGCTTACTATATCCTGCAAATCCGCTCAACATCATACCTGGATTGATATTGGAAAAAAATCATAAATGTCTTGCTCTACATACTAAATATGCGACATATACGTATACGGGAATATCAAAAATATATCCTGGCCAAAATTCCCATCTCTTGTATTTTTGTATCCATAAACGTATATTTTTTGTCATAGATCTAGCTTCAGAAGAATGTTAAAATTCGCTTTGCTCACCATATCACGGGAAGATAAACTGTTGATTTCCCGATAATCGCTGCAAGAATGAATAATGGGAATGGCAATCTTTTGCGCACAATACCTATAGCTATAATATCAGGAATCGCTGAATCTATCGCTACAATAGTAAGCAAAAATAATACTAATTTGCTGTTTTTTGTCTCTAAAAAATTAGTTATCCTATTGTTGAGCTTGCTTAAGTTTTTTTTGTTTTCCAAATATTTTGCAAATCTGTTTTCTAAACGGGATATCCAATCTTTGTTGTCTCTTTTTGCTTTGAATGTTAGTATCCATCTGTGCATATACCCATAGAGCAATCGAATGATAATGCTGCTTGCGGCTGCGGGTATTACTGTGCTAAATGAAAGCGCTATCGGACCAGCTCATTGCAATATACGAACTCCTATCAACGTATAGGCAATAGGGATAATCGCTGGAGGAAATATCGGCGAGACAAATACCAGACAGGATAATAAGATATGCTTAAGTAACATTATATAATACTAAGTGCTAAATGCTCTATAGAGTTTGTATTGTGTTTTAATCTTTAGGCTTCATGCTTTATGCTATTTTTCATATTTTCACTGTTTTTACGTGTTTGAAAAAATTGTCGATATCGTCTTTGGTCATATCGCCATTGACACACATCAATCTGATGAATTCTTTTCATCTTCGACTTCCGTAGCTGACCTTGATAAGCCCTTGTATATCTAATGCTTTGCAAATTTTATTCGCCGGTTTCCCTTTGACTTGAAAGCATACGTTGACGCCTTCTGGTTCAAGTATTAATGTAAGGCTCTTATCATTTTTAATGATGCTTTTGGCATATTGAGCTAAATCAAAGAGCTTATCCACTCTTTTTTCGTACCCATCTTCTCCAAGGTATTTCAACGCAGTCCGTACTTTGAATGCATCGTTTCTTCTTCCGCATTGGATAGACTTTCCTGCAGGATTTAATTTTGCAAGTTCTAGAAGGTTTGCATTTTTTGTTGGTTGGATGAGATAATCTGCTTCTTCGCTGAAACTTTTGAGAAGCACCGTAGGATCTTTTACTAAAATTGGTGCTGCAAGCACAGGGACATTCATCATTTTATGAGGATTTCGCGTCACGGAATCAGCTTTTTCTATTCCTTTCAGTACATGTTTATGTTTGTTGCTTAATAATGCCGTTCCTCAAAGTGATGCGTCTACATGCACTCGAATTTTATATTTTTTTGCTATTTTTGTTATTTGTTCAATGGGATCAAAAGCTCCTAAAACTGTTGTTCATGCCGTTGCTTTGATAAAAAATGGCGTATATCATCGATGGATATCTTCTTGAATTTGTTTTTCTAAGCTTTTGAGATCTATTTTTCCTTGTTTATTACTTTTTATTATTCTCAGATTGTTTTTTCCTATGCCCACAAAATTTACTGCTTTGGGTAAGGAATAATGTCATTGATCAGACGCATAGACGGTAAGCTGTTTGTTGCTTATCCCTTCTTTGAATATTGTTGGTTCTTTTTCATTTCTTGCAAGAAGCATCGCAATCGTGTTTGATATTGAACCTCATGGGGTGAAAATCCCATCACCATTTTTAAATCAGATTTTTCTGTTCATAAAATCAATGACTTCATTTTCTATTAGAATATGTATTCCTGCTGATTTATATGTGTGCATAGTGTTATTCAAAACTGCAGTCAGCATTTCTGCCATCACCGCTGGTATTATTTGTCCTCCAAATAAAAGATTAAAAAATCCTTTGCTAGAAGTTTTTGGACTAGCAAGAACAATTTTTTCTATTTCATTAAACAGTGAATCAATTTGCATTCACTTCTTGGCTATTTTGAGATTGATGTCTTTTTTGTGTTCTTCTGGCGTCTTGTATTTGAGAACAGGATTTTTTTCTGAATGTTCATAGTATTTTTTGATAATGGCAACGGTTTTGTTCAGCATCTTATCTGTATCCATTGAATAGCAATAGATGATTAAAAGCGGTAAAATGTATATTGAAATTGCCTAGTATAGCAAGATAAATGCTTCGCTCTTATTTTCGTATATGCAATAGCTGCAGGATTCATTTTCCTATAAAAATAAATGGAATGTGTGTCGCACTTTTGCCTATAAGAACAGCTAAAATAAAATGTGAGAATTTTATCTTTTTGTATAAAATCCTGGTGCCTATGATATCAGGCAAAATTGGAAGAAAACAAAATATCGCAAAGGTAAACGTAACGACTTTGCCTGTTCTGGTTTCTATATATTTTTCCCATCTCGCTGATATTCTCGTAAGTCTTTCCTGTTTTTTGAAATATCTATTGATGTTGTTTGTTCGACGATGAAACCTGCTTGTGCTATTGGTTCTTTCATACATATTGAGTTTTTCAATGACATGATTTTGTATCATCCAGATAATTATGGTCGAGAGGGTAGCAACTCATACGGTAATTAGCGATAGTATCCATGGATTTGCTTTTTGTATAAGTAATACTGTTGTCAATGAATATGCTAAAGGAGGGAGCACGGGAGGCACGAGAGGAGAAAAGAATATCACTAGTCATAAAATTACATATTGTATTATCATTTTTTGTTTTTTAATAAAAAGGGCTTTTTATACGGTTTGGTTGAATATAACAAAAGAATACACCAAATCAATAATATTGTTTTTGCTTTTTTACAAGCACTGCTTGATATTTATATACAAAGCAATATTATCGTACATAAGCACATGTTTTTTTATTTATAAAATTATATACTATGTTATTTAGTGAATTTTGATTAAAGGCTGGTTTGTTGAGATCTTTGGAAAGTATAGGGTATAAGGAAGTGACGCCCATCCAGGCACAAGTGATGAAAATAGCGTTGAGTGGCAAAAATATTATCTGACAATCTCAGACGTGAACCGGGAAAACAGCTGCGTTTCTCCTTCCTGTCCTCAATAAAATCGATACCAATAAAAAAACGTTACAGGCGTTGATTCTTGCTCCTACCAGAGAGCTTGTTGTTCAAATAGGTGAGGAAATAAGAAGTTTGACAAAATTTTATGGAGTGGGTTTCGCGTGTCTGTATGGATGAGCAAGTCCGCTTATTCAAAAAAATATTCTCAAAAAGAATCCTGCGATTGTTATTGCTACGCCGGGAAGGTTGATGGATTTTATGAATCAAAAAGTGATTAATATTAGTGTCGCGGAATATTTCATTTTAGATGAGGTAGATAGGATGCTGGATATGTGATTTGTCCGTGATATCAAAAAAATCCGAGCTCAGCTTAAAAATGTTAAACAAACACTTACCTTCTCTGCGACCATGAATGATGAGATGAAAGCTATCATCAAAGATCATATCTCTAGTTATGAATTTATTAAAATCGGTGAATGAGTGACCGTAGATAAGATTCATCATAGATATCTTCCGATAGAACATGAACAAAAACTCTATAACGTCATCAAACTCATCAAGACTCATCCGAAAGATAAGGTGCTTATTTTTACGCACACCAAAAGAAATACCAAAACTATACATCAAATTTTAATCTGAGATGGATTCAAGGCTGGACTACTGAACGGAGATATGGCTCAAGGAAAAAGACAATCTACCCTCAACGCATTCAAAGCAGGAGAAACTCAAGTATTGGTGACGACCGATGTCGCTGCGAGAGGACTGAATATGGAAAATGTCTGATTGGTTATCAACTTTGATGTTCCTGCTGATCCTAAAAGTTATATTCATAGAATCGGAAGAACGGGAAGGGCATGAGCAAGCGGGAAAGCTATTATGCTGGTTTCTCCATTGGAATATCCATTGCTCAAAGAGATAGAAAAAATTCATAAGATCAGAATACAACCGTCTGAACATCTTGTTGAACAGGATAAAATGTGAGCATATGGTAATCTTCGTCTGGATAGGTCTACGGACAAAAAGTGAGGAAAGAGACCACAGGCGCCCAAGCGTCAAAGTTTTACAAAAACATATAGTAAACTCTATCCTTCTGATGAACAAAGAGCTGTAAGAACAGAAAACAATTATCGCAGCAATCCAAATCATAGACAACACCCCGTAGCACGTGACGGGGCAGGTGAACGCAGGGCATCAAAACCAGGCGGGTTTTCAATAGCGTGAGATCGTAGGTCGGAGAGCAGACCATCTCCAGGTGGATATAAATGAAAACATCATGATGGTAGACCAAGTTCACAAGGTGCGTTTAGAGGGATTGGTAAATCTAGGCATAAGTAATTTTTTTTATTTTTTCTTTTCTTTCGGCACTTTCGGATTCGTATCTTCGGCACTTGTAATTATGATTAGTCTCTTATTTCATTATTTTTCCTAAATCTACTACATGTAAATCTTCTATTTGATCGGTGAATGATTTATCATGACTGACCATAATCATGGCTCATTCATATGTGTTGAGCGCTTGCGCGATAACGGGAAGATGACGAAAATTTATGTGGTTAGTTGGTTCGTCGAGGATAAGAAGATCTGGCTTTTGGAGGACAAATCTTGCGTAGCAGAGGAGTCCTTTTTGTCATTCAGATAATGAGCCAATCGTGTTTTTGAGTAATTCTCCTGTAAGCATAAATTGTGCCGCTACGCGGTAAATGTCTTGATCACTGGTGTCTTTGGCAATTTCTAGCAAGTTGTCCCAGACCGTCATCTCCATGTCCAATGCATCAAAATCCTGTGAATAATATCAGACTTTTACTTTGTTATGAATCATCGCCATTTTTTCTTCTGGATGTGTGGTGTCTGGTTCTTTGATAATAGCGTCTTCATGTTTCTTGTCTTCTAGTTTGGCATGATATTCTTTCATAATGTTCTCCTTGTGTTTATGGATCATCATTAACCTTTTGAGCAATGTTGATTTGCCTATGCCGTTTGGTCAGACGAACATAATCCTATCGTGCTTCTTCATCTCTAGAGGAAGTTTGTAGGTGATGACTTTATGATCGCTATTCATCAGTCAGACTTGGTTGATGGTGACGATAGGGCCGACAAGATTTTCAAACTCAATATGAAATGGTTTGATGGTCTTATCTTCCTTCCTGACTTCCACTTTATTCTCTTCAGCTTCTTCCACTTCATCTCTCATCTTGCTCGCCAATTTACGCATCTTTCCTCATTTGTTGGAGAAGAAATTGATCTTCTCTTTGGCATCGGCTATTTGTTTTTCGGCTCTGGCATTCTGCGCATTTTCTTTCTCTATCTGAGCAGTGATCTGTTCTACTACATCGTAATAATCACCTCGGTATTGTTCCACTTTGCAAGTCGCTTTATTTAAGTACAAGACGCCATCAGTAAAAAGATTCAAAAAGTCCGCGTCGTGGCTAATAACGACTACTGTCTTATCGTAGGATAATAAAAAACTTATCAGATCTCCAATCCCTTCCGCATCCAAGTTATTCGTTGGTTCGTCCAAAAGCAAGATGTCGGGATGTTGGATCAAGGCGTAGGCAAGCAATAATCTCGCCTGTTGTCAGCCAGAAAATTCTTTGATAGGTTTGTTGAGTGGTGCGTTGAAATTTACCACCTTCAATATCTCTGTGATCTTTCTATCCAATTGATAATCCTTCTCCGCAAACGCCGTCTGGAAAAATTCATTAATCGTGAGGTGCAACTGATCTCTCGGAATGACCTGTCTCGCCACTGCAATCGTATTGCCCGCGACGATATTGATCTTGCCGGATTGTGGTGTCAATTCACCAAGAATCATCTTGAAGATCGTCGTCTTCCCAGAGC
>JBAZRN010000016.1:0-23222 GCA_041663325.1 Candidatus Absconditabacterales bacterium
TTATCACACGCTGGAAAGATTACAATATTAGCAATTCTGACCGACCTCGTGCGTTTGGTCGGTCTTGATTTTTTTGTCTACTTTTTTAATCAAGTAAAAAAGTAGACCAAGCGGAGCGTTCAATATAAAAATAAAAAAATTACAACTTTTCAAACTCTATTTCAATACTTTTGCCTCTCTGCAGCAACCGCATCAATCTCTTTTCTCTGCATAAAATTGCACAATTCCCCGTATACGCTATCTTCACTGAATACACCTTTGACTCCTTGAGTTTGAATGAAGTAAACACATTTTTAAGTTTTTCAAGTCCGTGAAAACGAATCTTTTTAAAATTCAAATATTTAGTTATCGCAGTTTGATAATGAAAATATCAGTAATTTAGAGGAATCAACGTATCGACCATCGCATCTTTAAAATATCTCAGATCAAATTTTATAATTTTATTGACAAGAATATTAGAATACGAGAGACTAGTAAGATAATACTTCCAAAGCGGAGTTTCTTTGACTCGATACACAAATGGCGAATGGAATTTTTTGATAGCTTTTTGATTTGCCGCAAGGATATATTCTTTTTCCAACTTTTTTACCAATCCCTGTACAACCTCTACATCAGCAAAATCGCCCAGAAGACCGAGTTTACCCACCAACGAATATTTGAAACAATGCTCCAATAAATATGTTTTAAATAAGGGAAGTATTTTTTGGCTTCAAGCTTTGGGCTTTAAGCTTCAAGCTAAATAGTAAAGTTCATACACTGGCGGAATAATAATATAGTCAACATTTTGTTTGCTTAAGTAAGCAATTCATTTTTCCACACACGCCAATGCCTGATCAAAAGTCTTATCGCCATAGGGCCAATGAAAAAAATCATAATACACGACATAGTCATGATCATACGTTGAGAGGAAGTTGAACAAGGTCAAGGATTCGGATCCCGAAGTAATTATTCAGATTTTCATTCTATTTCTTTTTTGAAATAAACGTATTTTGTAAGCAAATCAGTCAATTCTGCCGCGGTAGTAACCTTGCTCAGTGAATCTATGGTAGCCACTTGCGCCTTAAGAAGCAATTCATAAGAATTAAGCTCTGGAGTAGCAAAACCGCTAAGTGTTTGAATTTTTATCAAAGATTTTTGAAGCCTGATTTTGTACGGAGTAATCTTGATGATAAAGTATTGCATCGATTTTTGGAGAAGATTCGCCTCAAATGTTTTCATATTAGTAACGATACCTATTCTAGAAAGTTGTAATTTATCCAGCAACGCTTTTTTTTCTATTTTGACAGTTTTTCGATATTCGATATCACGACGTCTATTGATGTAAGTCTGGACCTTCATAAGATCTTTTGCAGTTTCAATGATCAAATGTTCCAACGAAACTATGGTATCTTTGCATTTATAATATCAGGTAGTTTGTTTGAGCGAAATAATTACTTCATCTTTTTTTATTAAACAAAACAATCAATCTGACAGATCTGCACTGACCATTCAGACACTTAATAAAGCAAAAATAACTAATACTATTATCTTCTTCATCACTGGCTTTCAAATTTAAAATTCAAAATGATAAATTCCAAATTATTGTCTATGTTAATTCGTTATCTTGTTAATCAGCTTTTTAACTCCCAACCAAAAATACGTATCAGGAAATTTCCCTGATTTGATACTCGCATCAAGTTCTATAAGTCAGCTATAAAAAATTTCTATATTTTTCTTGTTCGCTTTCAATACTCAAATTTTCGCATATTCATTTTTGACTTGCCAAGGATTCATTTTAAGAAATGAAGCAATATCTTTACTGTTTTTAAGTCCGATTTCATCCAAATCTATCATGAAGAGATAGAATTTCGTAGCCCGATACAACATCCCAATAAACTGATTTCGGTCAGCTCATCAATTTTGAATTTTTTCTAAAATCTTAATCGCTTGTATTTTATCAGTAAACAACATTTTAAGTAGAGTAAATGAATCAGTCTCTACCTGTCCAAATACAATAAGATCAATCATTGCTTCATCTATTTTTTTCTGCTGTTTGATCTTAGTTCGCATTCTGAGTTTATCACATTCAAACCAAATACGATATAAATCTGATCCAACTTTGGAGAGAAAATACTGGATCGTTGCATGATCTATGAGAGAATCGCTCAGCTCTTTTTTTACGAACTGTTCTAAATCATTATTTTTGAGTTGACTAAATTCTTTTACATTCGCATTTTTTTCAAGAAACTTATATAATTTAAGCCTTTTGTCTGGCGTAGAACTAATAAACACCAGCAACGAATCATCGGGAATTTTAACATCCGCTTTGATCCAAGCCTCCACAAATATTTGTAATTGTTCAGATGTATCTGTTCCAAGTCTGGTTGTAGCATCTAGTGGCAGTCCATTGACGAGAATAAGTTTTTTGGTGGTAAAAAGTCAACTACTATATATTGCTTGTTTAATCTGAGCGATATCTAAATTATCCAAACTAAATGAAAATACACTATCTGCTCCAAATTTTTGCAAAAATCACTCTTTTCGTCTAAAAAGTTCTTTGTCTAGGAGATAGGTCTCCTGTCCCGTGAATAAAAATACATTTTGCAGCATATTATAGACTCCAAGTAAACTTTCACACTTTTAGTCAAACAATACTATCATTTCAGCTTGAATTTTCAACCAAGAATAACAGAAAGACTAAAAGATTAAAAAAATTAGAAAATTATACTGAGACGCAAAGAAAACCTGTAATTTTACAAAGGTTTTCTAACGTCGAAGTTATACCGACGACTTGAGAAACGGTAAGTATGAGAGAAGCGAAGTAATTACAGATTTCGAAAGCAGTTCGGTATAAAAGATTTTCTAGATACTCAGGAACTATAATTTTTTAATCTTAATAATATTCTTAATTTTTTAATAGTGATCATGTTCAAAAAAATCAATAAACTCTTAACAAAACCAGCTATATGGATCATCAAGGCGTATCAATATACACTCTCTCCAGACAAGTGATTGCCATCGTTTTGGTTAAAAGGCAGAATATGTGCGCACGAACCGCATTGCAGCAAATACAGCATCTCCGTATTGAAAAGATATGGATTTCGACCTGGAATTTTTTATGCTACAGATAGAATTTTACATTGTACAGCAAGTATGCACAAAAACTACGATCCTGATCATTATCGCGTAGTCTTCTTCTCCTCAGCGCCTATTGGCGTCCCTTTTCTCGAGCACTTGGCGAATGATAAGAGATTCGAAGTGGTTTGAGTAGTCACGCAGTGCGATAAGCCATCGGGCAGATGAATGGAAATGTGTGAGAACATCATCAAGGAAGCAACAAAGAAGGTATTCCCCAGGTCCAACGAAGTTAATGAGTTATTTTCCTCATCCTCCGACTCCTTCTCCTTCAGAGAAGGAGAGTTGCAAAAGATAGTGCATGAAGTTTTCAAGAGACATCACATTTATTGAGAAGCTGGATGATTTCAGACAGGATTTGCAAGAGATATGAGAAAAAATCAAACAGCTGCTGAAGAAATAATGCGAGAAATCTTGAGAAATAGAAATTTCCTATGAATGAAACGAAGAAGACAATTTCCTATCAACAGATATATTGCAGATTTCTATTGTAATGAAAGTAAAACCATCATAGAGATTGATGGATGAATCCATAATACTAAAGCGCAAAAAGAGATCGATAACGAAAGAGATCAAACATTAAAACATTTATGATACAAAATATTGAGATTCAAAAACGAAGAAATTTTCAATAACCTAGAACAAGTTCTTAAAAAAATAAAAATGTGGAACTCCCAGTGCAATTCCCCCTCTCTGAAGGAGAGGGGGTTAGGGGGTGAGGAAAATTTCATTTCTACTCCTATGAAATTGAATCCCGAAAAATCTGAAGAAGGACGTGAATTTGCACAGCGATTGAAAGAAAAAAATCCAGATCTATTGGTTGTTATTGCCTACGGAAAAATCATCCCGCAAGCAATTTTAGATATCCCAAAAGTCGCACCAATCAATGTCCACGGATCTATTCTTCCAAAATATCGTGGCGCTTCACCTATTCAATCGACATTGCTCAATAATGATAAAGAAACAGGAATCACCATCATGAAAATGGATGCAACCATGGACACAGGGAATATGATTGATATTCTCAGATTCACGATACCATTTGAACGGACAACGAAAGAGTTGATCGACGAGATGAAAAAAATCGGACCAAAGTTCTTGAACAATACCTTACGAAAATACGGAAAAAAATTGCTCGGAGAAGTGCCTCAGCAAGGACACAAAGCGACTTATTGTAAAAAAATAGAAAAAGAATCCTGACTGATTAATCCGCGATCCGACACCCTCGAAACGATCTACAACAAATATCGTGCGTATTACTTACGACCAAAAATATATTTTATGATGAACGATAAAAGAGTTATCATTGAAAAATTAAAGCTGAATGAACCGCTATATAATAGTAATGACGAAGTACCATTATTCCAATGAAAAGAGCTCAATCCTGCAGTGATCAACATTCAGATTAAACCTGAAGGCAAAAAGCAAATGGGCTGGAAAGAGTTTTTGAATGGATATATGAAATAAACTAATATCAAAAAATAAGCTTAACAAAGTTTTGATACATTTGGGGATGAATTTTATGTTGAATTACTCTATAATATATATAAACTATTATTAATATAAGACGTATTTTTACTATTTATCCACATAAAATGCTATTTGACTTTCAAGCATTTGTTGAAGAACTCAGGGAAAAACCCGAGAAAAAACAAATTGTAGAAAAATATGAGACGCTCTTCGGTCCTATCCAAGGAGACATCAAAGATCAGATTTGGTATACTGAATATCTTTCCAAATTTGAACCGCTCCCCTACGAAACTCCTGAAGAACTCAAAAATGATTTCGATCGAGATCTTTTGGAACAGTTAGTTATTGGATCATTTAGCAGCGATTATGAACTCAAAAAAGAGGAAAAGAAACAAGAAAAAGAACTGTATATAGCAGTCAAAAGCTGAGATCAAAGTGTAGTAAAAACAGTATCTGAATTACGATCATTCCAGATCCTCAGACTCTATGAAATCTACATCGAAGAACAGATGAATCTCCATGCCCTCAAAGCTGAAGATGAAAACGAAAAAAACACTATCGATCAAGAAAGAGAAATGAGACTCAAAAGATGGGATGCAGTAAGACAAACAATCGACAGAGACGAATTATCACAAAAAGCGAAAAAAGAACAATCAGGAAAGATGGAAGACTTGATGGGAAAACTATAATTCAGCCGATAGTCTTTAGCTAATAGTCATTAGTAAAAAAAATATAGTCCTGACTTTTCGGAGTTGGGATTTTTTGTTTGAAAAAAATATTACTGATATGAACTATAGGTAGTAAATAAGAACCCAGGGATTGGCTGAGCATACGAGGCATCTAAAGCGACTTGCTGATTACCATAGGATGCTTGGCTTTGGAGGAAGAAAGTATCGGTAGGAAGAACATACACCATTTCCAAAGGAGTAGAAACTGTTTGTAGACAGAATGATTGTTGAGTTTGTGCAGTATTTGAGATCATAAAATATATCTTAAATCAATCTTCTATAAATTGAGGAGATCAATAATCATTAGCTAAAGTCGGATTTATTTCCATCATATACGTTTCAAAAGCAGTTCTGAATTCATTCAATGAATTAGTATTGAGCGATCATGATCTGAAGAAAATCCCATTTTCATAGAGATCTTCACCAGACAAGATAAGAAGTCCGAACGTAACTGAATCAGGAGAATCAACGGTTTCAATCTGAATTTTATCATTTTTGAAAAGATCAGCAAGATTTTGATAATATATTCACGGTTCAAAACTTCCTGCTACAGGTCATGTATAATTATCTCTAAAGAGTGGTATAATCAAAGATTCACCACCACTAAGCACATATGGATATGTACAACCACTACCACTCTCTTGCCAAAACTTTTTAGACAACAATGACGCCGTACCAGAAATACTTATAGATAAACTAAAATTATGCTCAGAAAAAAAGTTATTAGATACGATATCAGATCAGGTATTCACCATATATTCAAATCCGACACCGCGATGTTTGATAGCCGAAAATCAAAGCTCTATTCACGCTTTAGAGAGATAATATGTTTTATAGTAGGAATTTACGACTGCTGATTGCTGCATCATTTGCTGGACGAAATTCATCGACAAAATCCCTAGCAGCGATGAAGCTAATAAGACAAAGATGACGAGGATACTGATATTTCACTTTTTACTTTTCATATATCGACTTATAAACTAAATTTATATAAACAATAACGATCGGATTTTCATTCATGTTGTAATTCGCTCGCTTCACTCGCGTAATTGGCAATTTACTTCGCATAATTAATTACAATTATATTACCAATTACGCACAAAGGGCAAATTACAATTTCATAGTTAGAAAAATTGTTGAAACGGAACGGTCACATGAGTTGCCCACTGCGTTCAATAATTAATACTATATGCTTTGAAAATCATTCGAAATCCAGGGGAATTGAGACAATGAAGATAATTTCCTTCAGCGCAAAGTCAGGTAGAATCTATATATTCTTGTTCAGAAGCAAACGGAATAATTTTGAATATCACCTTGCTGATAGCTATCTTGTTGGTGTTGATAAGTTCTATCTGTTTATCACCAGATTGCATATACAGCGAACATCACGATCATGCGCCAGTAAGAACATATTCATTAGCCGGTTCCACACAGATGCCACTAGCATAAAAGCTTATTTGTCCATCCTGTCCACTCAGATACAACACAGCAGCAATTCACTGAGTTTTCACCAGATCACCACTTCAATATTTTGAGTAATCAATGGTGTTTCTGTCGGAAAAATTTTGAATAATCTGCGAAATCTGCAATATTTCTTGAGTAACTTCTTTTTCTTGCTGCACACGAAACACCATAGTCGCAACCCAATTATATGTTCTGAGTAGCAATACAAAAAGGATACCGAGAATTGCCATCACGATAATAAGCTCCAATAATGTAAATCATTTCTTTTTCATATACAGACTTATAAGCTAAATATTTGATACATGACACATGATTCATGATCCATGAACTTTATAGTCTTATAACCAAATAGTTCTTGCATCTTGCCTCTTGTATCATTATTTTATTAATAATTTCAAATAAAACTTTCCAGGACCACTTCTCACGTTTTTGTTCATTTATTATAGAGTACATGCGATTCTACTTTCAAAATACTATCACGTGGTAATATATTTTCTCATTCACGGACACCAGTAAAGAGGATATATCTCGAAAAAAATGTCGGATCTTGTCACTGGACAGGACGTGAAGAATACCAGAATATATCATGTCATCAAATGGCTCATGTAGTATAATATAATCTATTTCCCGTCCAAAGCTCATTGAAACTTGTTCATAAGGTAGTAGGTACAGCATAGGTGTATACATCACGATCAAAAGAAATTTGCAATACTTCATTAGTTCATGAGGCAAAATTCCATGCGCACACTTTTTCTGAATCCATAGTGCCAAAATCATCAGTAACAAATCAAGTCTTGAGTACACAGTCCCAGGGTAATCATTTGGCAATATTTGAATCTCTCATATTATAGACAAGTTCTATTCATTCTTTTGCAAGAAAAGTAGCATTAGTACGCATTTGTGTGATATCCAAAGTAACCAAATTCTGCGTAATCAAGCGTAAAACCGCCAGCACACCGATAGCAAAAACCGTGATAGCGATTATCACTTCGATGAAAGTAAATCAAGACTTGCGTTTCATATATTATCTTATGAACTAAATGTTAATATTTTACTACGATTTTACTTATATTCATATGGTAATTTACTCACTATCGTTCGCGTATTTTATTTCATGTAATGAGCTCCGCATAATTAAGCACTACATTCGCGTAATTAACTTCGTGTAATTAATCACCAAGTACAATCAATTACGTCCGCATAAACGGACAAATTACGCCCGATAGGGCAAATTACAAACGAAGTTCTTATTACGGGCGAAGCCCAAATTACCATGTATTACATCCGTTAGGATAAATTACGAACGAAGTTCCTATTACACCCAAAGGGCTAATTACATCTTGTCTCAATGAGTTTACAGGTTTCCGAAGTGATTTCAAAACAATATTGCTTGCCATTATCCGGGATGATAAGATCAAAATACAAAATATTTCAGCTAGTAGTTCCATCAGTAATAGCACATCACAACTGATACGGAGTAAATACTAAATTAGCAACAGCAAATGGAGGTCATTCAGCCTCAAAACGTAAGTTTCTTATTTCTAAATGAGGTAACTTAGCATTCATCTTTGGTAAACTATCTACTATATAATATATTCCGGTAGTCATAACAACAGTTAATTGCTGATATTTTTTCCCATCACGAAAACTTGACGTCATATTCTGACTATATAATTCATTATAATATCCGACAAATTGTTCCTTGATAGATTGTGCTTTGAGGTCAACAATACGGTTGGAACCGAATCTCATTGTTGCCGCCATCAGAATCCCAATCACCAATAGCACAATAACCATTTCTACTAAAGTAAATCCTTTTTTCATATAAACGAGTAAATAAAGAATAGCATATATGTAGTGAAATACACTCAGTTTTCAAATTCTAAATTTTTTATCTTTCTAAATTCTGCATTCTGAATTCTGAATTTAAATATTCTCTTGCATTTTATTTTTTTCTGACTATACTATACCTACCCCCCAGGTATGGGAAATATTTATTTCTACTATAGAGTATGCATTCAAACGATAAAAAAAAGAAACAACTTATCGCATTCAAGAAAGCAAGAAGCTTATTGGACAAAATAATCACTATGGCAGAGAAAGACGAATATTGCATCCATATCATCCAACAGAATCTTGCAGTAATTGGGCTATTAAAAAATGTGAACTTACAACTCTTAGACTGACATCTCCATTGTTGTTTTGTAGATGCGGTCAAAGCCAATGATAAGAAAAAAATGAATACCATGATCGAAGAAATATTGACGATAGTTAAGACAGCACAAAATAAGTAATCAGATTATAATAGTTTTATTTCAAAAAAGTGTATGAAAAAAATCTTTTCAATAATAGCGCTTATAGTATATATACTCTCGATAAACACACTTCTCCATGCAAGCACTATGGGATTTTTTTCACATACTAGGAATGAGATCTGACAGTGTCATGCTCACCAACAATCATCAACTAACAAAACACAAAGCATAGATTGCTGTGAACTCGCTTTTTCAAGTGCATATTCAAATATACAGATACAGTTAGAATATACAGATTACTTACCGCATAAAATGCCGACATTCAATTATCTTGTAAAAGACCTATACACAACAAAAGATAAAATACTAACAACAGTTTGGAGTCCATGACGAAATACGAATATCAAATATAACAAATTTTCTGATCTCTTTGGCATCATAGTAAATTTAAGCTAAGATAGGGTTTCTAATTTTCACAATTTGATCTTCTGGAATTTTATTTTATCTTCTGAAATCTTTTATTATGTCAAAAATAAAAAAAATAATTTACATTAAAGGTATGCACTGCGTATCTTGTGAAATGCTCATTAAACAGTCATCAGAAACTATCGAGGGTGTCAAAGTAGAATATATTTCTTCAAATACAGGAATAATGTATATCGAAATACCAAACGAACAAGTGCTCCCACAAATAGAAAAATCCATCAGAGAAGCTTGATATCATGTCCTTGAAGGCAAACCTCAGCAAAATAAAAAAGAGATTAACCGAAAGCATATATTTTCATCAGTGATACTTGTCGGTATTTTCGCTTTAATTTTTTATAAACTCAATATCGTTCAATACCTTCCTTCCGTAGGAGATAAACTTTCATTATGAGTAGCATTATTGATGGGAATCATTGCTTCAGTTTCTACCTGTCTTGCAATCGTAGGAAGTATTGTCATTGGATTTGCAGAATATGGAGACAAAGAAACAGGAACAAAAAATCATCTCAAAACACAATTATCATTCCATGCATGAAGAATCGGAGGATTTTTTCTCTTATGAGGAATCTTAGGACTTATAGGTCAAGCAATGGCGATATCACTCACAACAACAACGATATTAACGATATTTGTAGGAATAGTGGTGCTTTGGATGTGATTACATCTTCTAGGACTCGCTCCAAATATAAGCTCTGCCGGATTACATCTCCCTAAAAAATGGTCAGAAAAAACACTAACGACTAAAAATCCGATATTCGCTCCATTGATCGGTATGCTAACGTTTTTCTTACCCTGTGGATTTACCTTATCTATGCAATTGATTGCTATAAAAACAGGAAATTTCCGATTATGAGGATTGGCAATGGCTATTTTCGCATTAGGAACAGCACCAGTATTATTGGCAGTAGGACTAGGATCATCATACATCAAGGAAAAGAAATTCAAACTACTCAACACTATCATAGGGACACTAATCGTATTTTTTTGAATATTCATGATCATGAATGGTCGACGTCTCTTAGGATGAATAGCAAGGTTTACAAATACCACTCAAACGACCACATTTACTGGAGAATATCAACGTATAGAAGTCTGATTTGATGGCTTAGCTCTAGTACCAGAAATTACCACACTAAATGTCGGAGGAAATTATGAATTGATCATAACTCCTACAGACAACGGAAAATGATGTATGGTAACTCAGACAATTCCAGGACTCGATAATAAAGTACATACCATCGTTAAATGACAACCTATTATATATAAGTTCACAAATATCCAAAAAGGTTCATATGACGTAGTTTGCGGAACCATGGGTATGTATCAATGAAAAATAATCGTGCAATAAAAACTCGCTTCGCTCGTGTAATAAATTCGTTTCACTCATGTAATTCGCTTTTCACGTAATAAGCTCATTTCACTCGCGTAATTAACTTCGTGCAAATTACCAATTACGGGCAAAGCCCAAATTACAATGTATTACATCCATTAGGACAAATTACATCCGATAGAACAAATTACGAACGAAGTTCTTATTACAATATTAATTAATTATCTTTTAATCTTTTAATCTAATTACAATGACCCATAAAAAACAATTTAATACTCTCAACCACCAAAAGAACAAGTGAAACGAAGTTATTTTGGATGATTGAGGTATACCGGTGATTTGAGAAACTGTTAGCACAAACAAAGTGAAGTGATCACAGATTTCGAAAACAACCGCGTATTCGGGACGAATGATCGTCGTTTGAATAATCATCTTAGGATGAATACTCTATTTCATTTCTTCTGGAAATCTTTTTGCAAAAAATAGAACCAATTGAAACAATACAAACACAGCAGCAACTTCTAGCTATTCTTGTCCTATGATGAGAAATTGATGAGGTGGATGATGTGGTGGAGGAAGCAGAACAACTACCACAACACCAATAACTACAAATACTGTAAACACAACAGCAACTTATGAAACGGTGAATGTCTGACACAGTGAAGTAAGTCTTATACCAGAGACAGTTACGTTGACTGCAGGCAAAAGCTATAAATTAATTATCACACCAACAGCAGATGGGGCATGATGTATGAATACCATGACCTTCCCATGATTAGACAGCAATGTATACCCGGTCAAAAAAGACGTGCCGGTAATCATCGTAATCAACAATGCTAAAGCAGGAACATACCAAGTAGTTTGTTGAGCTATGGGAATGCATCAATGAACTATTATTGTACAATAATTCGCTTCACTCGCGTAATTAACTTCGTGTAATTAACTTCGTGTAATCAACTTTGTGTAATTAACTTCGTGTAAATTACCAATTACGGGCAAAGCCCAAATTACAATGTATTACATCCATTAGGATATATTACGTTCGCATAAACGGACAAATTACGCCCGATAGGGCAAATTACAAACGAAGTTCTTATTACGGGCGAAGCCAAAATTACATTTTTATTTCTTTAATATTCTTATCATGGCAACTACAAAAGTACAAATCAGCTGCGAAGCTTGTGTTAAACTTATTAAAACTTTACCTGGCATCAAATCAGTGTCAGTAGCAGGAAAAACCGCTACCGTAGAATTTGACGAAAAGAAAGTATCTGAACAAAAAATCCAACAAGCAGTTAAATAACGTTACCTAGCCATATCCTTTAGGGTATGGAGGTGACAACAAATTTTATTTTTTTTAATATCACAACATGCA
Organism: Candidatus Absconditabacterales bacterium; assembly: GCA_041663325.1. Lineage (GTDB taxonomy): Bacteria > Patescibacteriota > Gracilibacteria > Absconditabacterales > Absconditicoccaceae > CAJBLF01. Next base: position 12,223 of record JBAZRN010000016.1, read on the forward strand.
AAAACTACTTTTATCTATGCCCGATATCCATTGCAAATCTTGCGAGAAGTTAATTCATGCAAGTTTAGATAGTACAACGGGAATAAAGTCAGTATCAGTTTTTCTGGATAAGAAAGAGACTGAAGTGACCTATGACGAAAAGAAAACGAATAAAAACGCTATCATAAAATCAATCAGTGAATGAACAGGCTATATAGCCACTGAGAAATGAAAAAATTCCGAGGCTTGAAGCTTGGAGCTTGAAGTTTGAAGCAAAAATCTTCCAGTAGAACAAGCAAATGACACGAACAGTAAAATGGTATCCATCGATATTGACGGCATGCATTGCAGCAGCTGCGCATTGCTGATAGAGAAATCACTCAGAAAAACACCGGGAGTGCTTCAAGCTAGCGTCAACTTTTCCTCTGAACAAGCTATGGTCAAAATAGATCCGATGACAGCTTCAAAAGAAGAATTACTTAAAGCAGTAGAAGCTGCTGGATATTCATGAAACATCATAGACGAAAATCACGCATCTAATGAGATGGAAAAAAGAATCAAAGAAACCAGACATTGGAAAAAAAAATTTCTGCGATCTGCGATACTGAGCATCCCTATGGTTGCCTTCATGTTCTATGATTTTTTGCCAGGGATATTGCCACGAGAAAAAATAATTATGCCATGGACAGCAATCATTTCCTTACTATTAACAACTCCTATCTTATTTATTATATGAGCTGATTTCTTCAAGTGAGCATGGTCAGCACTCAAGATGAGAACTTTTAATATGTTTTCATTGATCACGATAGGAACCAGTGTTGCATTCTTTTATAGTCTCTATAATTTATTGCTCTTTGCATATCAGACAGGATCATGGATAGGATTGAATGCGGAGAAAATTCCCAATATCTATTTTGAAGTGGCAGGATTACTGATCATGTTTGTATCTCTAGGAAAATATTTGGAGGCAAAAGCTAAGTGATCAACCTCGCAAACCATAGCGAAACTCATGGGACTAGCGCCAAAGACAGCTAAAGTCAAAAGAGGAACTACAGTTGTTGATGTGCCTATTGAACAGGTAAAAAAGGGAGATATCATCATTGTGAAACCAGGAGAGAAAGTACCTATTGATGGAGTTTTGATTTCCTGACATTCAAGCATCGACGAATCTATGCTTACGGGGGAAAGTATTCCTATCGAAAAAATGGTGGGTACTAAAGTCTTTTGAGGGACAATAAATAAGTTATGAAGCTTTGAAATGGAGACTACAAAGATTGGTAATGAAACCGCACTCGCGCAAATCATCAGACTCATTCAAGAAGCGCAATGATCCAAAGCACCTATCCAATGATTCGCAGATAAGATCTCTGCAATATTTGTGCCGACAGTCATTATCATAGCGCTGATAGTATTCTTAATCTGGTTTTTTGTTGTATGAACCGGCTTAACTTCCGCATTGCTCTATTTTTCTGCAGTGATCGTCATCGCTTGTCCTTGCGCGCTTGGGTTAGCGACACCCACGGCATTGATGGTGGGAACTGGCAAATGAGCGCAGAATGGAATTCTGATAAAATGAGGCGAGCCCTTGGAAATGCTCTGCAAAGTAAACACTATTATCTTCGATAAAACAGGCACTATCACTGAAGGAAAACCACAAGTGACGGACATAGTAGCAGTCAATAGCTACGACGAAAATCAACTTATACAAATTGCCATCGCACTAGAAGCGAAGTCTGAACACCCATTGGCTGAAGCTATTGTGAATTATGGGAAAGCAAATATGCTTCCTATGATAGGCAATGTAGAGAAGTTTGAAGCGATTCCGTGAAAAGGAGTCCAATGAGAAATTCATGGTCAGCTCTATCTTTTGGGTACCAAAGCATTGTTGGCGGAAAAAAATATCGGGATCGGAAACCTCTATCAAATAGAACAGCTGGAAGCTGAAGGGAAGACCGTCATGCTTTTGGCTACGGACAAAGAAATGATCGGCATCGTCGCAGTAGCGGATACCGTCAAAGCAAGTTCTGCTGAGGCCGTTGCAAGACTAAAAAAAGCGGGGCTCCTTGTCTATATGATTACCGGAGACAATCAAAGAACCGCTGAAGCGATAGCTCGCCAAGTGGGAATTGATCATGTCTTAGCGCAAGTATTGCCGCAGCATAAAGCGATGAAAATAAAAGAACTGCAAGATCAATGATATATCGTCGCTATGGTTGGTGATGGGATTAATGACTCCCCTGCATTGACTCAAGCAGATGTGGGTATCGCCATGGGCTCAGGGGCTGACGTGGCGATGGAATCCTGAAGCGTTGTCATTATGAAAAACGACTTGAACGATGTACTAACTGCTATACAACTTAGCAAAGCGACAGTAAACAAAATCAAACAGAATATGTTCTTCGCACTGTTTTATAACACCTTATGAATACCTATCGCGGCTGGAGTACTTGCAACACGGGGATTAACGTTGAAACCAGAATTTGCAGGATTAGCTATGGCAATGAGTTCTGTCTCCGTAGTATTGAATTCATTACTATTAAATTTTTTCCATCCAAAAAAGAAAAACTGGATTTCACTATTCGCTCCGCTTATTATGACAATACTCTTTCTCAGCTTTTTTCGAAACTTTGCCAAATTAGGAAATGGACAAAACTTCGCATTCTCAGCAAACTTAAACGCTCCATGAATCAAAACAGATATCAACCAATTTATCATCAACACTCCAAATAAAATCTGATTCACTCCGACAGGAATACCTAAATTATTTTTGGGAAGCGATACTATTACAAATGAATTCACTATCAGTGAATGAACAGGAATAATGAATTCGACAGGGGCAGAAATGATTTTAGGTTATACTGAAGCGCAAATGATGAAAAGAGAAAGATTATTTACTAAAGTAGGAGATAGTCTATCAGGATTCTTTGGCTTATGAACAGTCAAAATCGTAGGAATAGTATGACCTACCAATACTTTATTGGATGAAGCGCATATTATAAATATAAAATGATTTAGCTGACTTACTATCCACGATTCGTTAGTAATGAAAGAGACGCCTTTTGATGGAGAAGATCTCTTCTATCTCTATGATAAAAATAATATTCCTTTGAAGCTGAAAAACATCATCAATCCAAAAAAGCTGACGTACAATTTAGACGGCAAAGAATACACCGCTATCTATCTAGGATATGATGCTGCGCAAGAAATGAGAGAGGGAAAAGAATTTACTAAAATATATGATACGATAGAAGAAAATGGAAAAGAATATATCGTCGCATGATTACCGAAGAAGACCTATACCCTCTTAGATATGATGCACTTTGTACCAAAGGGCGAGTAAATTCCATCACCCCCGTTTTAGCGTCATTCCCGCGAAGGCGGGAATCCATACTAAAGTACCATAGCATGGATTCCGGCTACAAAACTTAACGCCGGAATGACGCCGGGTTGGGATGAGGAAAAAAACAACACAAACAAAAAATCCGCATAAGCGGATTTTTTGATAATTAACAATCTTCGTAAGCCATATATTGTACAGCCGTGTTTCATTGTCCTCCTTGTCCCATATGACAGCCACCAAAATCATATCCCATGCCATATATTGTATTGCCTTCTTTTGCAAGAGTTAGAGATCCCACTTCTCAAAGACTCATAGCATTCCACATGTCATTATCTACATCTCGCCATCCTGTATATCTCAAATCAAATAATTTTCTAAAATTTTCCATTCTTTCTTGCTCATTCTTTCCTGGGAAAAAATTGATGAACATTTCTAATTCCGACTGATTTTTAAGAAGTTTTTTGTTTTGTAATTTACATTCCCTCTCTGCTGCTTCTGGAGTAAAATATATTACTCATTTGGTCGCTGTTCTTCCGATTCTGTCTTCATATTCTCCTTTAAAAACATCTATACCATTATGTTCCGCAGTAAGGATAGAGAACTTCTTTTTCATTTTAATTATCTCTATTTTGCCATCTGCACTTATTATAATATTTTCTTTCATTTCTCTCTGCCGATCAGGAGTGAGTTTGTTTAGTAATTCAGTATATCTTTTGTATTGTGGAAAAGGATTAGTTTCTTTATTTTTTTGAAAATCTTCAGATATTTCCTTGTGCACAGTTCAAGTTACACAACTTATTTCTTTATAAGAAGTTTTCTTTTGCTTCGTGACTTTACCATCCAGTCATCTAATTATTTTTTTTACCATGACGATAAATTAGTGGATAAAAGAATACATGATAGATGTAATTATAATCAGAATCTGATATTATGCAAATATTTCCATTTTTCCACCTTAATTCTACATTCTGCATTCATTTACATTCCTGCTCATTCCATAATCTGCAAGATCAATCCAAAGATACCAAGCGCGATAACTACTACGATTCATCCTACAAATATCAACATCACGGGTTCGATAATCTTTGAGGAACGCATAATGATATTGTTGAGATCTTCCTGATACATATCGAGGATATTATCCAAAGAATTGGAAAGATTTGCAGATTCTTCACCCACCTTGATCATCACCGATACATCTGAAGGAATCAAATCAGTTTCATATTGTAAGACACTATAAATATTTTCTCATTTATTCAATCACACCAAAATGCGTTCTATCATATCATGATATGCTGGGATACCAAGAATGTCCCTCAAAAGTTGAAAGGTTTGGACATAGCTCATTCCAGCGTTCATCATAAGTTTCATATATCTGCAAAATTTCACAATATAGAAATATTTGGTCATCTTACCGATCATAGGAATATTGAGTAGAATATTGAACCAGGTTTTTTTTCAAAATTCCGTAGAAAAAAATACACCGCCTATCAAACTAAGTCATGCAGCGACTCAAAGTAATACTTTCCACTGCATTTGTAAAAAGAGTGAAATATTCTGCAATGCTCTAGTAATCCATGGCAATTGCAAGTTTTGGAAACTTTCAGCGATCGAAAATATATTGGGCAATACGAGCAAAAATAACGCAAGTACCGCAACAATAGCCACTACGATAAGGATAGCAGGATAGATCAACGCGCCTACATATTTGTTTTTCATATCTTTGATATAAATATATTCTGTCGCAAGCGATTGAAGAATCATAGGAAGTTCTCCAGACATTTCTCAGGTTTTGATCAATGAATAATCGCCAGCATCAAAATAATCAGGAAGTCTATTGAGCGCATACGAAAAGCTTTTACCTTTATGAAGAAACGCAGAAATATTTTTCGCAATCTCTTTTACCGCATAGTTTTCTGAAGTATCTCAAATAAGCTGTACTCCAGCAAAAAGAGAGATTCCTCATTTGAGCAAATACGCTAATTCCTTGAAAAACAAAATCTTATCCTTGGCTCAGAAGCTTCCTCTATCCATGGATTGCAAAGCAGACACAATCACACTATCGATCGGTCATGCCTTATACTCTTTTTCGCTGTTTTGTTCTTCTGACATACTACATAGAGAGACGAAATAAAAGATTGACTATATATTCACGTTGTAATTCATCGTAATTTATCTCTTCGGGATATAATAAATCGTAATTGGTAATTAATTACGCGAAGCAAATTACACGAAGTTAATTACACGAAGTTAATTACGAATCGTTAGTCTGTATAATAATAAGCATTCAAGTCTATATCCACTTTTTGTTGTGTAGTATAATTAGCGATATCGTAGTTTACTTTATCAATCTTATATAAGACACGATAGTTTACATCAGCGAGTACTCTTTTCTCTACATTGTCGATAAAAGAAAGTAATGCGTCTTTGGTATCAAAAGTGATATTAAGTTTGAGCGGAACGTAGAATAAATTTCAGAAAAATTGTTTTGATTCCCCGATAGCGATCTTATTAATTAATCCATTTTTAGCTTTGGTCACAGGATCTCTAAGTAAATATTCATTGATATTTGCGAGCAGGATTTTTTCGTTGATAAACATTTTAGGATCTGTTAAATTATTGAGCTGAATATAGGATCTCGCAAATGAAAAGTTAGTTCTCAATGCAGGATCTATCGCGCTGCAATTTATTCTCGTATTGAGACACGAAATAATATTTGATTGCTGACTTTCAATTTTTTGGATCAATTTCTGATCAGCGTCAGATTGCAATTTCTTGATTTCAAAACTAGAAATCTGGAGATTGATATCGCTCACCTGCGTTTGGGTCGCTTGAAAATTATCCCATGCAGGCAAGAGAATATTGTTGCCAAAAATCACAAGAACCAGTAAAAGAATTATGAAATAAATCCTATATCTGATACTCACGACTCTTGAAGTCGTAATCAATACCTGACTATCTTCTGCGAGTGTATTGATTTCAGCAGATTTTTTTTGTTGTTGCTCACCAAGCAATCTATCAATAATCTGACTATTCTGCGGTGCTACCTGTTCCTGCATCATTGATAACGTTAGCTTCTAAAACAAATTCATAATAATTGTTGTCACCTACTCTATCGTAGGTCTGGATACGGATATTTTTGACAAAATCCAAACTGGAGAATCTATCGATAAGCGATTTGATACCTTTGGCCGCATTGGAATAATACAAAAGCAGCAAGTTGGACACCTGTCCCTTGAGCGTAATCTTATCCAGACTGACATTGAAATCAGAAAGCGCAATAGTATCTGTCGTACTCGTATCGACTTTTTTGAGGTCTTCCAGCATAGCGATCACTTTGGTAATATGATCAGACCACGGCATGGTAACTTGCTTTTCTTCCAGAATCTTTACCGCTTGCAGCTTGTTGTAGCCAGTAAGCAATTTATACGATTCTAGCTGTTTAGTTTGGTCGTCAAGCACCACACGTTGATCGGTAATTTTTTGATCCATCAGAAACATATCAACTTTGAGATAGCCGAAAGCTACCAATGATAAGCCAAATATCACAAGCAATACTTGAAAATATGTTTTCCATCTAGAATGAAATTTTCTGACTGACATCACGGATTGACTAAGAAGGTAAAAGACTAATTAGAATTACGATTTGACTACTTTTTCACACGGTAATTTGGACTTCGCCCGTAATAAGAACTTTGTTCGTAATTTGCCCTATCGGGCGTAATTTGTCCGTTTATGCGGACGTAATATATCCTAATGGATGTAATACATTGTAATTTGGGCTTTGCCCGTAATTGGTAATTTACACGAAGTTAATTACACAAAGTTAATTACACGAAGTTAATTACGCGAAGTTAATTACACAAAGTTAATTACACAAAGTTAATTACACAAAGTTAATTACACGAAGTTAATTACACGAAGTTAATTACACGAAGTTAATTACACGAAGTTAATTACGCGAGTGAAACGAGCAAATTACGCGAACGGTAGTGAGCTCATTACATCTTATTATATCCGCAATAGAGCAATTTATCAAATAGAAGAGCGATTTAGCATTTTACGCCCTTACGAAAAGAAATATAGAAGCAAATGTAGTTGACATTTGATAGTAAATAAGTATATTTAGATATAGATATAGATATAAAAACAAAAACTATGAAAAAACTTATAATTATTTCAATGATGATTGGATTTCTTTGTTCATGTAAAGATGATAAAAAGATTAACAATCCAAAAGTAGATCTTACCAACTTCACATTAACGGCTGTAAAACTAAAAAACTGTTATGTGACAGTAATAATCACCAACAAAAAAGGAGAGAAATTCGCCTATGCTGAGATATCTCAGATACAATCTGGTACGACAAGATATTCACAACTCAGATTCCCAAAAACAAGTTGTGATACCATAACAACATTAGCAGGGAATGCACTATATCTTTATGAATTTACCAACGACGAAAACGGTAAAATCATGTTAAAAGATGCAGGATATATACCATATGCGCAAGGATCTTTCCAAATTAATTAAAATCAAAAAAACACTAAAAACAAAACTTATGAAAGCAGAAAGATGTAACGAATTGGGACTTGCTCTTTTATCATATGAATTCTTGAGAGAATTCATTGAAGGAACAAAACCTTTTATTGACTCACCTACACCTCTTAAAAAAACAGACGAGATCATCGGCGAACTAAACCTCTTTGAGAAGGCCATATGGTCAGCTGCTAGAGATGATATGAATCGTATGGCTGCTGAAATATTTAAATCCTTCCTGGATTATTTAATTTACAAAAGGATCAAACCGACTATTGATCTTAGAGATGTCAGAATTAGAAAAGGATTTATAATTGTAAAAAAAAAAATACGTAAGAGAAAAGTATTAATAGCATAAAAAACTCGAATCCGTGTTATTTACTCGGTATTTATCCTCTGCGTTTGTCAGAGGATTTTTTATTCACTAAATCCTGCTACAAAAAGAGATAGTTGACTTTTATCATTAAATGAGTATACACAGCTTAAACTAAAACAAAAAACTTATGAAAAAATTTCTCACGACGATTGTAGTTATTATAGCAATAACTCTCGTCCAGCAAGTAAGCGGACAAGTAAGCGGACAACAAAATGATTCAACAACAGCAGCAATTAATCTCAAAGAAAAAGAATTGCTGAATAAAATCGGAGATTACGTAATGGAATTGCAAAAAACATTAAAAAGAAATCCATCGGCATCTCTTTCAAGGGAAAACCAAATTTATATATTATCTTTGTTCACAGAGGTAATACATAATGCCATTAAACAGTTGGAACGAAACGAACAGGAAACAATAACTTTTGGTCCTGGGGTAGAAGAGCAAATTAGAGAAAGCGTAAGAGATGCTCTCGAGAAAAAACTTGCAAAAGAAAAAAAGCAATAAAGATGGCATATCCATCAAGTAAAAAACACAAAAAAATAAAAACATGAAAATAAAACTAAAAAACTTTGAAATTGGGACAATTATTCTGATTACCCTGAATGGTCCTTATTACTTCGATCCGTATGATGGCATGAGAGAAGTAATACTGATGTCGAAAGAAGAATTTGATAAAAAATTCGACATTCCTCTCAAGACCAACCATGAAAGGTGGGCAAAAATAAAAAAACTAGGATGGACTGGCACTTTCCACATGATTGGACAATATGTTGGTGGACGTCCTGATCAAATGAAGATAAAACCATTCTATGGCATTTCACACCCGGACTCAGAGTATTTCATCATTAGCAAAAGCCAGATAAAAACACTGGTTGAACTAAAATCAATCAAATAAAAATCTAAATAAAAAGTAAAACACAATGGAAACAACAAAAAATCCTTTTACATTAACTTTTTTTGGCTTTCTAAAATTGTCAAAAGAAGAAAGAAATACAATATGTAATGAAGCATATAAAAGAAACAAACATTTCAACGACCAATATTTTAAGAAAAATCCTGATATTGATTGGTTCGTGATTGCCCACAAAAAAAAGAATATCATCATTAAAGGAAATCACAATAATGAGCCTCTATCTGAAAATCTAGGTAAATTAGCAAAAAAAATTGACAAAGTGGTTTTTACCTATTCAAGACAACTTAATTATTGTGCAGAGACTGAAGAAACCAATTAAAAAACCCAACACATCAAAAACAACAAAATTCCATAGCATTTCCATTATAACTATCCTCTGCGTTTTGCTAGAGGATTTTTTTGATTCACAATCAGCAGATGACTCTTTACTTCGTAAGATAAATACTTAGAAACACACAAAAATAAAAACAAACTTAACAAAAAAATAAAATCATGACAAAATTAGAAAAAAGATTTAAAGAAGAAAATCCAGATCTCATGAAAGAATGGAAATGGAATACTGGATTCAATGTCATTCTAGGAATAAGTATAGGAATTGTGATAATACTATTAGGGTGTATAACAATACATACAATCACTCAAAAACCAATACCCCTAGAGAAAAATGGAGTTGTTCCAATATTGATATTTTTAGAGACTTGTATAAGTGGAATAGTCATTGTTATTTGTCTCGTACACAGACCAATAGGCAAAAAATGCGACCAAGAACTAGAAGAAAAAGCACAAACATTGGTTTGGGAAGAAGTCAAAAAAAAGATGAATAATCAATTTTCTTGTAAAGAAGAAGAAAAAGTTAAAAAAAGTATCAGTGAATATTATTTAATAAAAAAAAACGGGAAATTAGTATTCCCTGATATTGATCTCTCTAAAGAAGAAATTATTTCGAAAGAGGGATATAAGGTAGCAAAGCTTCAATACAAAAACAATGAATTCATCTTCATATGCGAAGTATAACTATTTCCCGCTTTATCTAGCGGGATTTTTTTCATTTATTTTTTAGCAAACAAATTTTTCTCACCCCTAGCCCATCTCCACTCTCCCGAGGAAAACTATTTTTACAAAAAGCATCACTGTTAAAAAGGAAACGAAGGAGGATTGGTTTTATAAAAAATATTCCATCACTTAACACTTATAACTTAACACTTAGCATTAAATTCAGATAATCTCCACTGCAGCGCCATACAACTCCTTCATCTCCTCTATCACCTCCCCTACTTTATACCTCGGATCTTGCTGATTAGCATAATATCGCTTATGTGGATCGACAAAAATTATCTTTTTTAAATTATGAAAATCCTGAAATATCTCAGCATACGTACAAATAATTACTGACTTCACTCACTTTTTGATCTCCCATCGATGCACATCTTTTTGATTTTGCGTATTACTAGCTAATAATGTAACAACATTTCAACCATCTGAAATCTTCTGTCCATCATCTGGAATCAGATTAAACATGGTTCGTAAATCAGGAAAAACAATAAGTGTCTGTCAGTCTTCAGAACAATTAAAATTTCAAATATTTGGTTTGGCTTTAGACTTTAAGCTTGAAGCTTTAAGCTTTCCTTCACGTTCAAGTAGTTTTTCAATATTATCAGTGAAGAAAAGTCTCACCACAGATTTATAAGTAGTATAATACGTTTCCACCATCCAGTGAAATAATTTCAACGCTGGAGCAGATAGGAATTCCTTGTAAACAAGCTCAACTTTGGTGGTAGTCAGATGTTGATATTGTTCAGTAAAAGAAATAGTTTCTCATAATGCCAAAAAATACTGATTTCCAAAAACCAAC
>JBAZRN010000017.1:0-22903 GCA_041663325.1 Candidatus Absconditabacterales bacterium
TCTCTCAGGCAATCCATAACTATGGATTGACGTTCGAAATAAAAAAAACTGACAAAACCAGGACAAAAAAGTCCCGCCTTGCGGGATAATCCTCTCAGCCAATCCATAACTATGGATTGACGTTCGAAATAAAAAAAACTGACAAAACCAAGACAAAAAGAAAAATACCCCGTAACAAAAGTACGGAGCAGGATGACAAAGACAAAGTTAAATCAATTACAAATTACGAATTAAAAAAATTCAACAACGCATCTCGTATTATTTTTTTTGCTTCAGAAATAATCGCTTTTTTATCTTTTTGCTGAAATGTTTTTTTAAATCCTTTGAAATATTTGATGGCGTTGGCGAGTTGAGATTCAAAATCATGATCTCTCTGATTGATCATAATGTCATTATGAGATCTTACATACCATTTCGCATTATCGTACTGGTCATGGGTTCGAGGTATAGGAACAATAATTTGTTTCATATCGTAGAGTTTTTGTTCAGCCAAGGAAGTAGTACCTCCACGGGTGATTGCAATATCACACTTATTATAGAGTTCCCCCATTTCTTTTTGACTAAGAAATCCATATATATGGACATGATCGAATTTGTCAAAAAGTGTCGACATCTCATGATTTACTAATCCTAAAACCACAAAAAACTCGTATCCTGACTGTAATTCTGGTGTAAATTCCAAAACATGAAGAAGATTTTGGTATAATCTTTTTGATCCTTGAGACCCTCAAACCACAAGAATTAATGTTTTTGATGTGGGTTCCAGATGAACATCTGTAATTATATCATCAGAAAGTATTTGTCCGATGGTTTGTCCATTTGGCAACGCTCATTCAAATCATGTGAACACTTTTTTTGCAAAACGACTAGCAATTTTATTGACCAATCCTGGCTTAGTATCTGATTCATGAACAATAATTTTTTTGCAGAGGAGTACTGCAGCAAAGACTGTTGGCAAAGCTACATAACCTCATTTACAGAAAATAACGTCAACATGATGATAAAGGAGTTGGAAAATTGATTGAAAACATCCGAATATAAATAAAAAGAAGTCAGAAATATTTTTTAACTTAGATTTTCGATAGCTTTCTCTGCGGTACTTTCAGGAACGAATAGGAATAAAGCTAAGTTTATTTTCTGGATCATGTTCTTGTAGATTATGACATATTTTTTGCTCTAAACTGTTTTTTGCTCCAAACCAATAGAGCTTTTCAACCTTTTCGTTATATTCTGGATGATTACGAAGAAATTTTAGTAAACTTCTTATGGGGAAAACATGACCTCAAGTTCATCACCCTGCCATAGCAACTCTTAGCTTCTTAGTGGTATTTGTCATATTTTGCTGTAATAATAAATAATGCTTTTGCATGCTGTCGACTAAAGACTATCAACTAAAGACTAAGTTTAGAAGTCTTCAAATACCTCATGCTCTTTAGTCTTCTTTTTTTTAGAAAGCATCTCTTTGGTTTTTTGAGTCATATTTGCTTTGGTGATTATATAATCAAAATTATTTTGAAGTTTTATTCGTTTTTGTTCTGGATCATCAAAAACAATCGACAATAAAATATCTCGTTGAATGGTTATATTCCTTTTTCCTTTGATGAGTTCATTGACCTCAGAAATTTTCTTTCCAATCATAATAGCAAAGACTTTTTGTGTCAATCATCTGCTCGTGAGTTCTTGCTGGAGGAGCTGTCCTGGGTGTTTTATTTCCATATGAGTACCATATAAATCTAAATAATTATACAATTCTATGAAATAGTGAATTATTTATCAGATTAACTTATTTATTTTATATCTTTTTTCAAGTCTCTTTTACTACTTCCATGAAACAGTGAATTTTATTCTTTCTCTATATTTCTCTACTTATTTTATTTTTACTTAATTTATTCACTATTTCTATATACTAGTGAATTATTATACTATATCTAATCATACCCCCTAGTTCATATATTCTATGAAATAGTGAATTTTTAAAAAATATATGTGTAGATATAGATAAATATGCTTGTATCAAGCCGTTTTTTATGGAAAGTAGTAGCAAGACGATAATAGCTGATCAAGTAATAACCAATATAAACATTTAATGTTTGACTCCAGCTGGATAAATATACAGCAACGTCTCTTTATTGAATTTATCTATCTTTTTGTTGATTGTTTCTTTTCCCTTTATATGATCTTGTGATTTTTTATTGAGTGGAAATGTTTACTAGAGGAAATATAGGTATTAAGGAGAAAATTTTAATTATAAAAAAAGCCCTGATAATAATCAGGACTCTTATGAATACATTACATTTGTGCATGTTAGGTGGACTGGCAAATAATTTTTATCTGTTTATCAATCTCATCTAATTTTGATGGTGTGTAGCTGGAAATAAGCTTTTTCAGATTTTTCGTTTCGACTATCAACTGGTGAAAATACGATACGGTCAGCACATTCTCATTTTGTATCATCTCAAACCCTTTGTTTAAAGATGTGAGTACGATATCAAGTGTCTTATTGAACGTGCCTGATAAGATTATTCCTTCTAGCAATGTTTTACGATTTTGGAATTTTTTTTGTTCAAAACTTAATAAATAGGTCTTGTTTCCTTCTGAATAATCAGATTCAAAGTCCGAAATATCGTCCAGCATCTGAAATCCAAGAAGGAAATTGTTCGTAAAATTAATAACAAAATCGCCTTTGGGTTGATTGCTTAGCATGGATGCTATTACGCAAGAGAATGCTGTGAGAATCTTGTTCTTGTTGCCAGCAGAAACAAGTTTTTGTTCGTGGTTTCCCATTTGTTTTTGAAGCACCGAATCATTTATTTGTCCCTGTATGGCAGAGAAAACAAGCTCATCAAACATATCGCTATATCTTGTCCCTACAACCTTTTTGTAAAGTTTGCTGGTTTCAAGATGAAGTGGTGCGATAAGCGCTCCTTTCAGATGACTATCTATGTCATAGACATCATCTATCATTACTGTGAGAACATAAGCTGCTAACCATTGTGCTGATACTTCTTTGAAATCCTTGGCAGGAATTCCTGATACAAGATCATACACTATATGGGGATATAATTCTCCCATAAGCGGTGATGCAGATTTTTTTATCCGTTCATCGAGGAGTTTTTCAACTGCTATAGCGATAGCAGGATGGTACTTCGTCAGATTTGCGAATAATGTTTTTCGAATTTCCTTAATAGCTTCTTCTTTGTCCTTATAGAACAAAAGAGCTACATTTCTGTTGTGAATTTGGGCTAATGTCTCCATTTTTTTATTTTTGTTTTTATTATTTTTCTATTTTCAGTCTATTTCTCCGACTATTAAAATCAACACTAACTTAAAACCTCCACTCTGAAAAATCAAAAAGAGCCTGCCCCGTAGCATTATGGGGTTTCGATTTTAATAAAAAGTAGATGTTCGACAATTATCTTTTGTGTCTATTTCTTATATCTTTCACATAAATAACCATATAACTTATTCTTTTCTTCTTTTGGCATATCTTTTATGTCTTGGGACTCAAAAATATTCCATGCTTGATCGAAAAAACTTATATTATCTGAACTATTTATTTGCTCTGCTATATCTTGATCAAAAAAATACGTTTTTTTTAGATCTTCCAAAATCGAAACAAATATATCTTCTTTGCCATTTCTTTTAATTTCTTCGATAAGACTGTTTTCTGATTGTTTTACATATTCTTTATACTTATTATCTTTGAATGTATTAAGTAATACTCCTACAAGAGACGTAACAATCTTTGTATCAATATTCGGATTTTTAATCCTTGAAAATACTATGTTTTTAAGTGCACGATGAAATGGAATCTCTTTTTTTTCTGTGTCATTTAAATCATTATTTTTCTCTGAAAATTCTTTTTCTTCCTTTTTATATTCTCGGATTGTTTTTCTAAAATCGTTTATCATACGACAAAATACTTCTGCAGAAAAATAATAAGGAACTAGCTCATCTCGATATGATAAAAACTCTTTTTTTCCTTCTTTTAACTTAAAATTTAAGTAATCGATAGCTATTTTTGGTGTAAGTGGTTTTATTTCTTGCTTCGTAACTATCTTTTTCATGTACATTGAAAATTCAAAAAATAAAGTACTTTTCAAGTATATACTTTTTTTTGAAAAAATGCAAATTTTTTATTATTGAATTTGAAAACCCACACTCCAAAGACAAAGGTTCCCTGCTTTGATATCTTTACCATATAAACTATCCCCAATCACAGGATACCCTATTCACGCTAAATGCACTCTAATCTGATGTCTCACTCCTTTATAAATTCCTACTAAAAGCGTTGAAATACCAGTTTTTTTGTCTGTATGCAAGACTTTAACGATAGTGATTGGATGATGAACCTTGCTTCTTCCTTTGGACTCGTCTTTGGAATTACGAATGAAAATCATCCTATCTTCCTTATGTTTATGATGCATAATAGGCATATCTATTTCAAAAGCTGATTCTTTGGGCGTTCATTGAATCTGCGCTATGTACCATTTGTTTATTTTACCTTCACTTTGAAGCTGTCTATATCTGTCGAATGCTTCTTGATTTTTTGCAAAATATAAAAATCCTGCAGTTTCGTTGTCAAGTCTATTGAGTAATCCAAGTTCATCATCTTTTCCAAAAACATTCAATTGCTGTTGAATTGATGATTTTTTCAAAATGTATGGCGTAAAATCTGGGAGATCAACGTAGGGAAGAAGAAAACTTGGTAAAGAAAAATCAGTCTTATGTTCTATTTCTTTTCCTAGTAATATATCCAAAAAACATGGCTCTTTACCAAAAGTTGTTGGTAGACCACTTGGTTTCCACATTACATAAAAATCATCATTGTGGTAACAAATAATTTTGGAAAGGAAATTCAAAGTAGAGTATATAAACAAATAAATGTAATTAGCTGCACGTAATTTACTCGCTTATGTAATTTACTTCGTGTAATTAATTACGATTTATTACGCCGTAGGCATATTACATCCGCCTAAGCGGATAAATTACAAGTTTACTATTTCTGAGCCAGCATTTCTTTTCTTTCTTTGCGATATTTACCAAGAAGAATATAGGTGAGCGGAGCAGAGATAAATATTGAAGAATATGATCCCGCTATCACTCAAATACCAATAGTAAAGGCAAATTCTTTAATTACTCCTGATCATAAAAGATACATAGCAAGAATAACTAAAAACATAGAAAAAACAGTTCCAAACGATCTTCTCATAGTTTGCCGTAAACTATCTTCAAATATTTTACCAATCAAAGTTCCTTTCTGACCAGCTTTGTTTTTTATGTTTTCTCTAATCCTATCAAAGATAATAATTGTATCACTGATACTATATCCCATATTGGTAAGCACTGCTATAATAAATACAGTATTTATTGTCATCGTATGATCTATCATCATCCAAAATCCATATGCTCATGAAGGTATTCCTACATCAAAAACCATGGTAGCTATTACCACTCCAGCCAATATACTTGGAGAAATTTCTTTTCTAATACCTGCAAATGCAAATAACATATATATTGCCATGAGAAGCACTCATATAATTAATGCGTTTTTAGCTGATTTTTGCATATATGATCCAACACTTGGTCAGGTGATAGATTGTTCTACGACCTCGCTAGTGCTTTTTATATATCCTTTTTGAATAAGAACTGACTGAATATCTTTGGATAGAAGATTTACTTGTTCATCTTTTTCCACTTGAGTTCTCAATGATATTTTGGTAATATTTTTTTCTATCACTACTACTACATTACTATCTTTATATCATTTGCTATTCATATATTGGGTAATATCCTGTGTCACCGTAGTTTTATCTAAAGTTCCTGCAACACTAATTTTAACTCATCCCGTGAATTCTTCTGAAAATCTCGCATTACCGAAGAATAAAAAACCCGCAATAATCAATAATGTGGCTCACAAACTTACTCGTAGGTATGCTTTTTTCATAATAGAAAATGGTGCTTTCATTTGGAAATCAATTTAAATTTTAAAAACAATGAGTACTGTATGTATTTACTAGGAATTTTCAAGTGCTTAACGTAACAAACTCGCTCTGCTCGTGTAATGAGCTTTTGGTATAATATGAATCATATTACATCCAATAAGACAAATTACAATATATTACTATTTATTTTTGTATAGCATTTTTTCGCTGCTTCTTCTTGTGCTTTTTTTTTATTGGAACCAAATCATTCACTGACTTTTTTTCCCACAATATATATTTCTGATTTATATTCTGTAACATTTCCTTTTTCATCGATTATATATTCGATATCTTTATATTCGGGGACAACTTTATGCTCTTTTTGGACTATTTCTTGAATCATGGTTTTGTAGCTTTTTACCGGACTTTTTTCTATTTTTTCTAATTTACTATAAATATGCTGTTTGATAAATTGTTCTGTAATGTCGATTCCGAGATCAATATAGAGATATCCAATCAATGCTTCCAATGTGTCAGAAAGAATTGAATCTTTTTGTCTTCCTTGCATTTTTTCTTCTCATTTACTTATGAAGACTATCTCATTGAGCTTGATGTCTCTTGCTATTTCTGCGAGAATTTCTTCTCTGACTAATGCTATCTTGTAGAGCGTCAGATCAGATTCTGTCATTTTTTGATGATTGAGAAAGAGGAGTTTATTGATTACCGCACCTAAAATTCCATCACCCACGAATTCCAATCTTTCATTATGAGTGAACGTATCTTTGTGGTCTGCAGCATATGATTTATGTACAAATGCAAGCATGAGAAATTCTTCGTTTTGGATTTTTTTTGTAGGTATTCATAAACTTTCTAGATACGCAATAATGTCTTTTTTCTTTTTGATCACTTGGTCAAACATAAAAACTAATAAATGATTAAAAATGAATAATGTAGGTATGTATTATTACAAACTATAGTAATTTATTTATAATAACTAAATGGCTTATTTACTAATTGATTTATATAACTATTCCCCATTACTAGAAGCATATCTACTCCTGTATATTCTTGTTGTAAGAGAGGATCTGGAATAGTAATTACCTCATCAATATTGATAAAGTTTTTGAGTGTTTTGATAGTATATTGATATTCTCAAGTACCTAAAATATACACCGTCGTTCATGAAAGTGTCTGAGAAAAGTTTTGTACAGTAGTTATATTGAATGCATATTTTTTGAGTTTTACTGCAAGATTGTTTGCAAATCAATCTGATTTTTTTACGGTCGCCTTAGCAAAATTTTTGTCTATACCGTTTAGGATTTCTATCTTCTGATCTTCTATAAGATATTCCTGGTTATGGGTTACAAAAAATGCAAAATTTTTGGTATAATCATAAAATCATACCTGTTGTGGTGTACTTCCATCTGGAATAATAGCGGATGCTCCATTAAATAATTCTTTCGGAGGAGTGTAAAGAAAACAGCCAGGACGAGAAAATCTATAAGCAATATTTGAACATTCAGTAGTGTATCAAAAAGAAAATATATGTTTGAGCTTATAGGCATATTTTGCCAATCCAAGCATTTCTTTGAGTGAGATATTTGTGGTTACTATTTTAGTATAATCTTCATAAAGTTTTTTAAGTTTTGTTATATTACCCAATCCATTTTCCATTAATTTGTTCATCACTCACTGAACAATAAGTTGCTGTCTTAGTGATCTTGAAAAATCTGATGTAGAATGCCTTGATCTTGCATATTGTAATGCCCTTTCTCCGTTCATAATGTTTGTTCCTGTATCGAAATGAACTGTCATATATAATCATTTTCCGTTGGGATAGGTAATATCATGGATAACACTAGGAACATCTATAGTAATACCTCAAAGTGTGTCTATAATGTTTTTAAATCCTTCAAAATCTATCATTGCATAATAAGATGTTTTGATTCACATTACTTCTTCCAGTTTATCTGCAAGTGCTTTAGCTCATGTATCAAACTCATGTTTTCTTCCTACACCATGAGAAAATATTGCATTTATCCTACCTATAGTATTTTCATCTTTATTGTAAACATAAAGATCTCTCGGTACAGAAAGCATAGTAACTGCTCATAATTTTGGATTGAATGATGCTACCATTATTGAATCAGCTAGATATCATCAAGCCTGATATTGTCATCAAAATCCTATAATCATAACATTGATATTTCAAAATTCATCTTTAATCATATCATCACCAACCGTACTAGAAACAATATTTACTGTTGATTTTCCTATATATCATCCTAGTAATTGTGCTCATTTTATCACATATTTTCCTACAAAAAATACTAATAAAATACAACAAAGGATAATAAAAAATTTTATTACTCCAGTAAATCATGAAAATGGCTTGTATGAATTATAATTATTGAGCTCTCCTATGGTTTTATTTTTGAAAGTTTTTTTCCTCAAAAACATTATTCCTCTTCTGATAAAATAAAAAATGACCCTAAGGTTTTTATTCACCTATTTATATTGGACAGATTTGCTTCTTATAGTATATTTTAGCTGAACATCAAGTTAAAGTGATATTTTTTTATTCCTCCTAATCCAAAAAAACCTTAATATCCACTCGAGTAGATAATCATAAATCAATAAAAAGTCAACTCTTTTTCTTTACGACCTTATCAAAATTTGCAAAAATTACATTTCTGGATATACTTAGACGTAAGTATTAAGTATCAAGACATAAGACATCTATTTAGTTATTTAGTTATTAGTATGGCAAATTCATTTGATATAGAACAGATCCTAGCACTAATAGAGAAAAACCCAAATATTTCAGATCTTCATTTGTCTGGAGGAGAGAGTATTTCTTATAGACTCAATGGAGAAATCATTAGAGAAGAAACCGCAGGCAAACTTAGTAATGAATCTATGGAAATCGTTCTTAGACAGCTTTTTCAGTGAAATCCACAGAGGTTTGATAAATTTCTCGGTGATAAAGAGGCTGATTTTGCTTTTGTATCCAAAAATAATGTACCCTATAGAGTAAACGCATTTTTTAAGACAGGAAGAATCTGAGTGGTAATGAGAAAAATAAATGCTATGGCAAAAAAACTTGAAGAACTCATCTTTTCTGATATCGCTGATAGTATTAAAAAAAATATATTATCTGCTAAAAAGTGACTATATCTCGTTACTGGACCTACAGGATGCGGTAAATCAACTTCACTTGTAGCTATGCTTGAATATTTAAATGAAACAAGAAATGAAAATCTTATCACCATAGAAGATCCTATAGAATTTGTTTTTGAACCAAAAAAATGTATCATCTCTCAAAGAGAAATCGGGCATGACACATGGTCATTTGCTAATGCACTTAGATCTGCTATGCGTGAAGATCCAAATATCATTTTTGTCGGAGAAATTCGTGATAGAGAAACCGCAGAATCGGCATTAAGTCTTGCTGAAACAGGGCATTTAGTTTTTTCTACTCTTCATACAAACTCCGCCGCAAATACGGTAAATAGATATATTTCATTCTTTCCACCAGAAATACAAGATAGTATCAGTGATAGGCTAGCTGAATCATTGATAGGAATCCAATCTCAATTTTTGGTTAGAACTAAGGATGAAAAATCCAGAGTTTGAATATTTGAAGTTATGATTAATACAATTTCTATCAAAAATAATATTAAAAAAAGAGCTATAGAACAAATTGATAATATTATAGAGACTTCCTCGCTTATTTGAATGATTAATCTTAAAAAATATACCCAAAGATTGATAGATAAACAGATTATTGATCCTAAAGAAGTGGAATGGTTATTCGGAACCTGACCACAATAAAAAATAATGAAAAACTAATAATGAAAAGTGAAAAACGATGGAAAAAAATCTTTAATAAAAATATACTTTCACTATTCACTTTTAACTATTCACTATACATCATGGATGCACCAGGAATTTATAGATGAGGAACTTACAAACAACATATTTCTGCCAGAGAGATAGAAAAAATGAAAAAAAATATGAAAAAAGTCCCTATTATAGAATATAAAGCGGATCTCTATCATCATAAAGAAGAACAAGAAGCAGAAAAATTATTATCTAAACTTCATGAAAATAAAAAATAATTTATATATAAACATAATTACCCATGGCAAATATGGACCTTATAAAAACAAAATTACCACAAGAACTGCGAGAACAAGCAGAAAAATTTACTATACCTGATGAATTTCTGACTACTATGCCGGATTTGATTGTTTTGGTGTTGAATTCTAAATCTATGGATAATCCCGAAGAAAAACAATCATGGTTTAATCTTTTACCTCTTATGAATAAGGATCAGATAGATAAATTGAGGGATATTCTTATAAGAGAAAAACAAAAACTAGCTGAAATAGAGCAAAAATATGAACAAAAAAAAGATGAGCTCAAAACTAAATATACTCAAAAACGAGAAGATATGGTCTATACAAAAAGAATGGAAGCAATCAAAAAAGAAGAAGCAAAACATGAAGAAATAGAGGATAAACAGGCAGATAATTTACTTACTCAACTATAATATTTATGAAAAAAATTCATCGCCAATTTATATCACATCTCAGATCATATAGAATGTTTCATTTTATGTTTTTCACGTTTGTCTTACTTATTACTTCAATAGTCATTCATAGTGTAAGTAATAAAATATATGCAGAAGATCTTTTGGAACAAGCATTTAAACCGGCTATGAGTAATGAAACTATTATCAATCTCTGAGCAGGAAAAAATGCAGTTGGTAATGAAATATTGAGGCAATGAGTAGGTGTTGATGTAAATCTAGGAGAATGATGTATGGTGAATTGAAATCTTATCAAAAAAAATGATGTAAATATTCAAATGAATAGTGTAAATTATACTGCTGGTGATGACCATGCTTTTTGTCAGCAAATTCTTGGTGGAACATGGGATGCTACAATAGCATGAATAACCACTGAAGCTCCATTGATTGTAAGAATAGCTAAATTTCTTTTGAGAATAACTATGGTACTAGCCGTGACTATGGTGATTTTTAATGGAATCATGTGGATTATAGAATCTTCTAAATGAGCTGAAGTCAAAGACGCTAAAAAAAATATAACGTTGATTGTAGTTGGTATATTGATAGCACTTATGAGTCTAAGTATCATCAATCTTATTAGCTCGCTAACCGTAAGTTCATTAGGTACTAAAACAACTAGCAATAGCCAATATTGTATACTCAATGGAAATATTCTTGCTGGTGATGCTCTTAAAAAATATATCTGTGAAAATTCTACATTTGGAACTATATATACATGAACATGGTATCCCGATAATATAGGTAATAGATGTAAAAGAAATGGAATTTATACTGCAATCACAGATGGAGAAATGATTTCAAAATGTATTGAACTTGGATGAGAATATAAATATTAATTTTAATTTATAGATATATAGAGATGATTAAAAATTTCCTACACTGAATAATTTTCACAACACTTGGTCTTACTTGTGTTTTTTCTACTTTTGCTATTGTAGTAGAAGTACCCTCTAGCCAAGGCCAAGAAGATGTAATGATAACCGGTCCAACCCAAATACAAGGGGATGAATCTACATTTTTTGAAACTATCCAAACTATTAATACCTATTTACGATTTTCTATATGAGCTATCTGTATGGGAGTGTTAATTTTTTGATGAATAAAATTGATGACAGCATGATGAGATGCAGCAAAAATGAAAGAGGCAAATAAACTTCTTATGTGAGCTTTGATCTGAATTTTGATAGCTATATTTTCGTACGCAATAGTGAGAATTATAGTAAATTTACTCTAAGTGATAGTTTTTAACATTTTTTTGATAGACCATTTTTGGAAAAAAGAGTTTAAACTCCTTATAGGTGAGTTTTTTCTTTTTATAGAGTCTATTTTTGAAATATAAAAAACTATACTACATATATTGGATGGATATACTGTTTTTTAACAATCTAACATTCTCATTTATTTGATATTTTTATCGGAAATATAGTTAGTGATTATAGTAATACATCTATTAACGTACTGTTAATAAAATCTCTTTATGATATATTACTAATATAATTTATATTAAATTATTAATTAAATAAATATTAATAATACAATCTGAAATGAATTATGGATTGAATTTTTTTTCGGGATGAATATACCCTTGATGTTTTCAAATCCAGTTGGATGAAAAAAATATGGAAGTTTTGGTATATTATTTTAAATTTTTTCTTTGAAACTATGAAAGATATCATTAAGAGAGTCATTATAAGTATTATTTCATGATTATTTATTGGGTATCTAGCATATTTATTTTTTCAAAATACCATAATCGTTCAGTCAGGATTTATTGAGTATAATACTCTTTATTATCTTGTTTTGATAGTTATTTGTTTATTTTTATTTGTCCTTTTTGGGATATATCCTATTCATTTTAAAATGACTAAAGCTACCTTATTTGTGCTTGGATTAGCATTGATTGTTATTTGAGATACTGTTCTTCTTAATGATATAACAACCTATGTCTATGTAGGCGATATATTTAAAGTGTTGTGAGTGGTTTTGACCTTATTAGCTTGGACAGATCTACTTATCACTAATAAAGTGATGAAAAAGAAACAAGAAAAAAATATAGAAGTTATTGAAGTGTAAACTTTAAAAATTGCAGGCGTAGTTCAATTGGCTAGAACATTTCCTTGCCAAGGAAGAGGTTGCGGGTTCGAGTCCCGTCGCTTGCTAATAAGGAAGAGGTTGCTCCGTAGTTCTACGGGGTCGCTTGCTAATGATTATTGAATATACAAGAAGGTCTGATTTCGAGTCAGATTTTTTGCTTTTTTTTAAAAAATATATATAATTATACTACTTTATATCTTATCTCTGGATTTTATGAGTGATGAAGTAATAAAAAAAATCTCAGAAATTAAAGAACAGAAATCTATAACTTCTGATCTTTCTCCTGAAAAAGAAGATTTAACTGATTTACAAGCAAAGGTAGAAACTACTAATCTAAAAAAAGAAATAAAAAATGATAAAGTAGAAGTAGATAGTGATTGGTCGTATGAACTTATGAAAGATAGTGTTATGCACACAAAATTATTAACTATATTATGATCTGAAAATAAAGTAGAAAAATTTGCTGAAGATATAGATAAAATTGTAAGAAAATTCCTTGACCAAGAATTAGAATGATTTTCTAATAGTATCAAAAATAGTATGAGTGTGGGTATTCAATTTGCTATGATGGAAACTTTAATTGAACAATGAGCTGAATGATCAACTGATTTTTTTACTACATTTTCTAGTACTAAGTTAGGTTCACCTACTAAATCATTTGAATGATTATATAAGTCATTTAGTTTATTATGATCAACTAATAATTTTTTTATTCTTGCGAATAAAGTGCAGAATATAAGTTGGTATCTTTCTGATAAAAAGAGTCTTATTACTGCTTCAAAAGACATTCTAGAACTTATGAATCCTGTAAAATTTAAAACGCTTTTAAATAAGCCTGTATGGTCTACTCAATCACAGATAGATAAACTAGATATTACTACAATTTTTAGTTTGGATACATCAGTTGGTGTGGAACTTTCTGATGCAGAAAAAACGGAATTAAAAAAAATTGTAGATAATACAGATATGCCTATTACTGAAAAAACTATCTCTGCTATTCAAAAATCACTAAAAACCGCTGATAAACTCTTGGATACTAGAAAAAAAGTAAAAACTAAAGCTTCAGAATGGGTAGACAAAATAGCGAGTGTTTTGGATATCAATATTCCTTTTCTTGGAAATCTTGGTGAAATGATAGGTATGAAGTTTCCTACAGATATTTTATGAGAACAAAAAGATGGAGGAGTATTGAATTTTGTCCTTTGAATGTTTGGTTTTCGTTGATGAGTTAAATGACTTCATAAAGAGTATATAAAAGAGAAACTAGATGATTTAGCTATAGATAATACATTTATAACTACTACTTATACTGATTTCCAAAAAAATACTGATACTACTATCACTAATGATTCAGAAACTAGCACTTGGAAAACTTGTTTATTGACTGCTCCTGATACTACTACAGAAATAGCCAATAAAGCTAAAATACCAGCTGATTACGCTGGTCTAAAAAAATCTATCGTAGATAATTTAAGTATAGCAACATTAAATCCTATTATGGTAGCTAAATTTGCTCCTGAAGCCGTAATTACTGAAAATAAAAAAAGTATTGTAGATATGACTAAAATTTTAGGTAAAAAAGATTCTTTTGTAGATACTTATCTTAAATATATCATTCCACTTCTTGCTGATTCCACTGATGATTTTATAACTTCAAAAAATATAGATAAGGATTCATTTGCTTTAGCGGTAATGGGAGGATTAGTAGGTGATAAATATTTCATCGAATGAGTGAATATATGATTACTTTCTACTACAGATTTTAAAACCACATGAAGTCTTATATCTCCTGAAACAACTAAGGATGTTGTTTATGAAGATATCGATGAAAGTGATCCAGAATTAATAAGATTGTCGTCTTGACCAAATGAAAGTTATAGTGATAATACTAAATTTGTGCAATATCTTCATGTCTTAGAGAAAAAAAATGGTTTAACATATGGTGTTATGCTTAATCTTATGAAACAAGAAAGCTGATGAATGTTATATACTACTACATGAGCGATTATTTGATCTTCAGCATGAGCAAGATGATTATTTCAGTTTACACCAGATACAGCAAAAATATATATAAAAAAATTATGATATACTGAAACTGAATATGAAAAAATCTATACCAATCCTATTGTTTGAGCCAAGGCTTGTGCTTTATTTCTCAAAGATCGTATAGATGCTTGAGATAATACAATAAATATGCTTGCTCACTATAATGCTGGTCCAGGAGTACTCTCTAGTGCTAATATAACTCCAGGTAATTTCTCTGGTTTACCTACAGAAACACAAAAATATATTGTCACTATCTGAACTGCTCTATTGAAATATTCTAATAAAGATGTAATACTGACTACTATTGAAAAATCCGATCCGAAATCTATTTCCAAGACTGTTTTGGAAAAATTCTTCACTGCAGTCAATACTATTCCCGCTTATGATGTAAAAATCGAAGCTAAAACCATAGATCAAGTTGTCTTGGTTGGAGATTCTCATGCTGGATGAATTAAATCGATGGGAGGATTTATTTGAAAGACATTTTATTATGATGGATATGATAGTGGACAACTTTTTAATAAAATTAAAACAGAAAAATTTAAATTTCCTACTACAATAAAATCCTTAATTCTTGTAGTTTGAATAAATGATATTACAAAAGGATTGGTAAGTAAAATGAAAGATAATTTAGAAAAAATTAAAACAGAAATACAGCCAATTCAATTAGTTCTTTGTACATTGCCATATTCAAAAGTTAAAACAGTAATGGCTGATGCTAAAGTCGATGAAGTAAATACTATTATCAAAACATTTGCTAAAGATAATACTTTACCTGTTATTGATGTCCATAGTGAAGTTACTTTGAAAACCACTGAATATCAAGTTGATGGAGGTCATCTTACAAATTCTGGATATGCCAAAATAGCAAAAAATATTACATCTCATATCACATGAATTGCAACTATAATAAACGTTGCTTAATTTCTTCTAAACCATATACTCACTAAAAATATAAACTAAAATAAAGAAAGGAGGTTATTATGAGAAAAAGTAATACACAAAAACATGCAAAAAGGGCCGTAATTAATTATATAAAGCGCAAGGCTCAACAAGCCAAAAAAAATCAGAAGAAAAATAAAAAAAATAAAAAATGAAAAAACTTCTATAAAGTTCGGACAGCGTATCGCGTTCGGACTTTTTCTATGGATTTAATCGCTTGTTGATTGTAGTTTCTCCCGCTCATTTTTTAACTTGAGACATAATATCACTGAAAATACTTTTTATACTTTCTCATGTGGTTATTGAATTAGTTGATTCTGTGGTTGATATATCTAAATACTGCTGGATATTATTATAATTGTTTAGATTTTTTTGATATGTTTTTGGACTGATGGTGTACAATGTGTGGATAAAAAAACTAATAATTTTGTTTATTACTGGATTCAAAACCATACTACCTCCTATCTGATTGATAAAAAAATCTTCCTCCTTTTTTTTAAATTGGCTTAATAAACTTCCTCGAATACCATCTTGGATGTTTTTAATATTTTTCCCTTTATATTTTCCTATGAGCTGAAGCGCTCATGAAAGCCCTGAAGGTGTATAATATTCTATATTGCCTTGTAATATTTGCATAATAGTATTGCCTCAAGATTGTTCGAGTGTAACTGCTGATTGAGGATTGATATTGATAAATGAGCCATTTCATAAATCAACAAAGATTTTTTCTAATCCTGCTTGTGTTTTGGACGCAAAACTTATTTGTGTTTTTTCTGAAAGATTTATATCACTTTCTTTTAATGTATTTAGTGGTATTTCTCTTGTTCATAACTCATTTTTAATGAATAATGTGCCTTCATTTACTCATTGATTGATGATTTTAGCTTTTTGAGATGATATGAAATCACTGATACTTGGTATGTTTTCATAGAGGGGAAGTATTCCCGTTAATAAAACAAAAATAATCCCCAATCCTAGTATTCCCATAAAAACATAACGCACCCAATGAGTAATATACGTTACTGCTAACGCAAGTAAAATAAGCCCAAATAAGGTAAGAAATTGTCCACTATTCAAACCGATGTTGTTTCTAAAAAATACATCTCATATGATAAATACATTGATTACTATAATTACAAATATAAGGAATTTAAATAATTTATTGCCTCATTGGAACATATAGATTACTACTAGAGATATGAAAAATATTGCCGTATAGAGTTGGTGATTTTGTATTCGATCCCATAATGCGCTTGGATTGCCTGTATAGAGGAAATAGAGATAAAGAGCTCAAATAGCTAATATTCCTATAAGAATACCAGTGAAAAACTTTTTGACCATGGAATAAAAAAACGAGGTAAAAAATCGTGGGATTAAGGGATTAAGTGTCTTTAAGATAATTTTGTTTATATCGAAAAAAAATCGCTTTGCAAAGCGTATTAAAATCTAGATTTTCTGCATAAGCTTGCTTCGCGATTTCCATGCCCTAAAGGACATGGTTGGTTAACCTAGTCTTGCTGGATAATTAAGCCCAATTTAAATACAGTGCCGTTTGCTGCTCGTGAGTTTCATTGAGATAAGTTATATATTATTAATTCTTAATTCTTAATCCATACTTTATATTCTTTTATACCGCTTTGCGGTACGAGCAAATACTTTTGATGTGAAGATTTGTATCTCTATGTGTGGTTTTAAATATCTATATTTTTAATCATGATTCGACGTATATCTGATTTTTTCAATAATCATTCTACTTTATTTTGGTTTTCTGGACTGAATTCTATGATAACCGCTTTTTCTTCGACTTTTTGAATTTTATTTTCGTGAAGGGTATAGGATTGGGTGTAATTAATCCTTCTTATTTTGGTAGCTGATCATGATTTGAGTAATCAGGTTATAATTTGTTTGAGTTTTCTACCGTCGTTTTTATAAAAAAAAATAAGCATATCATTCTGTTATTTTTATAAAAAAGCTGAGTTTTACTCTTGTATTTCTCCTGTTGCTGCATCATGTTTCACGGCACTACCATATCCTTTATTTATGATAGTGTTGAGTGATTTTGCTATGCTTTGAAGATTTTCAATGTACTTTGGTGGAACACTATAGGTACTTGTTATAGTTGCTTGTATATTGTTGATCGCTGATTTTAGTCATGAAATTTTTTGGGTTGGTTCTCATGATGTCTTAGTGTATTTTATGTCAAAAGCTTGATATATAGTTTGGATTCTTTTTTCTAATTTAGCGTAAGTATCATTAAATGATCCCTCATTACCTTCTATAAAAGCACTCTCAAGTTCTTTGAGCTCTGGAGTGTAAAATTCCGGATAGAGACTAGCATTCACTTTTTCGTCTTGGACTGGATCTAAAATCTGTTTTTCGTCGGTTAATACTGAAGAGATTTTTTTGGTGATTTCTTGATTGT
The DNA here is from genome assembly GCA_041663325.1 of Candidatus Absconditabacterales bacterium. Lineage (GTDB taxonomy): Bacteria > Patescibacteriota > Gracilibacteria > Absconditabacterales > Absconditicoccaceae > CAJBLF01. The sequence continues at coordinate 18,023 of JBAZRN010000017.1, forward strand.
TTTCAGTTATTTGCGGAGTATTTAATAAATCAATAATTCCAGAAGATGAAAAAGATGTCAGAAGATTGTCGGATGATGAAGTTGTCGTCTCATCTGCTAATAAAAATGTCTGAGAAATGTTTTTTTCCTGGATAGCTTTGGTGAATGTACTAATATTTGCAAATACTTTAATGTCATTGTTTTGTATAGCAACTACTTGATTGTTGCTTATGGTAGTTATTTTATCTTTTCCATTGCTTTTGGTAACGACTATATTTGCTCCATTATTTTGGAAGATTTGATTTCCCCCGTTTTTTATAAATTTGAAATTGAGTGGTTTGGATTTGTCTTGTTGTTTTATGGTAAGATCGTTGATGGCGAGTTCAATCGTTTGAGTAGTTGCTTGCTTTCATTCCATCTGAATGAAGTTTCCATAAATCAGATTGAGTTTATAATTTTCTGGAGTAGTTTTTTGGATAACTAATTTTGCTGGTCCTATAATTTTGGACTGGGTTCCACTATTGATCTCGAACACTAATTGGGCTCCTTTTTTGAGTAAAATAGTATCGCCATTTCCTATATTGTTTGTGGTGGTTAAAACGCCGTTATGTTCTATAAAGAAATTTCCTTTTACATCAATCACTTGAGCAATATAATCTGCTTGAGCAATATTTGTGGTATTTGATTTGATAGCGAATCGGTTATAATCTTGTAAATTGCCGTTGTTTATAAAATATACTCCATACGTTCCCATCATCAAAACTACAAAAACCATTGTGTATACAAAGTATTTGGCATGTACAAAAGATGACCTCTTAAGTGAGGTTTTCTTGGTTTTTTTATATAAAATATTCTGATAGAGATCTAATTTATCTATATCAGTAAGGCTTGCATGTTTTTGTGTATTGAAGAATTCTTGAAGTTTCATACGGTGTCAAATTTGCAAAATAGAGCATTCTTACACTGTAATATACGAACAAGTGGACAATTTGTGACAATAAAGTATATTGTCTATCCTAACTTAGATTGACATATATTATAAAATATATAATATATTTTATAGGAATGAGGAAACTGGTGCTTGATACTAGGGTATCTGCTAGTTCCTTATTCGCCTACTGCAGGCAGGCCTAAATTAGTCTTTTCTCTTGTTTTTTTGTCTTTAAAGCATAGCATAATACTAGATTTATCTATTAATTATTTGTTCAAAATGATGGATACTATCTTCAAGACCTTGTCTGATAGGAATCGTAGAAGAATAATCCAACTTTTGAAGCAGAAAGAGATGACGGTTTCTGAATTATTGACGCATTTTGATATTACTCAAGCATCATTATCTCATCATTTGGATGTACTCAAAAGATCTAATCTGGTTTTTGATGAGAGAAGAGGGCAATTCATCTTTTATTCGCTCAATCATCCAGTGTTTGAGGAAAGCGTAAATATGATTTTAAATTTACTAGTGTAAAATGAATGCAGAATGTAGAATTTAGAATGCAGAAACTAATATTAGTTTAGAAAATCATTTAATCATAATTTTATATTATGTCTTTGAAGATATCTGTTTCATGATTGGCTGGATCGGGAAAATCATCTCTTGTCAATGCAATAGTAAAAAAATATGGGATGACTACCGCTGATGTTGGACAAATTTTTAGGCAAAGAGCTGTAGCAAAGTGATTAACTATAGCTGAATATGATACACTCGTTGCATCAAATCCGCAGGAAGATGTGGAAATGGATAATGATTTTAAACAGGTTGTAGAAAATTGTCCTTGAGATATTATTGTCTGACGAAGAATGTGATTTCATCTTCTTCCAAATATTATCTCAATTCGATTGAATGTTTCTCCTGAGCAATGAGCTGAGAGAGTTTTCTTGGCTGATAGAGGAAAACAAGAGAAAAAATATGCTACTGTAGAAGAAGCGTTGCAGGCTAATCAAGACAGAATGGCTAAGCTCAGAGAGAGGCTTTTGAAACTATATGGTGTCGATTTCACTGATATGTCTCATTATATGAAAATAATAGATACTACCGATAAATCTTTTGATCAGGTTTTGGAGGAGTTTGAAGAGTTTATGGGAACATTGAAGAAATAAATTGCGTAAGTGCTTAATATATAATTTCCCCATTACTCTATTGGGGCTTTTCGTGCCCCAAACCCCACGACCATATTTTTGTCTTGATACAAAAATATTGGATAAAAAAATCAAGCACCATTAGGGCAATATCATGTTTATTCTACTGAACACATATAGTTAGTGATCCGCTTACGCGTCTCTCATGCTAGGGCTACATTTCATGCTGATTTAATAATAGTGCGTTCTTTTGTCATTTAGTTTATGAGAGAAAGAATATTGTGAATTTTTAGATAGTGAACACTTACTTCTGATGCGCTATGATGATATATTAGAAATTGCTAATAATAGCTTTTTTAATATCTTCTAATCCCACTGCATCTTTGACTGAAATTCGAACATTCCCTTTATCTGGGAAATGTTTTTTTAATTCTGCGAGTTGGGTTTTGTCTAAAAGATCTATTTTATTGAAGACCATGATTCTCTTTTGTTTAGCTCAGATTTCGTCTAAAATATTGTTTACTATTGATATTCTTTCGTCGATAAATGGATCGGAAGCGTCGATGACATGCAAAAGTAAGTCAGATTCTATGCTGTCTTCGAGGGTAGAGGAGAATGATTTGATAAGTTTGGGAGGCAAATCGCGAATGAATCCGATGGTGTCGTTGAGTAAAATTTCTTTTCCCTGTCCCGTTTCAGAATCTGTCATTATATATAATTTTCCTACATGAGTACCGAGAGTTGCGAATAATTTATTTTCTGCGAGGATTCATTTTTTGGTCATAACATTCAATAATGAAGACTTTCCAGTGTTCGTATATCCTACAATACCAACGGTCGGCATACCTTTCCTGATCCTGCTTTCTCTGTGAAGTTTGCGCATTTGTTCATATTCTTTGAGCTGTTTTTCTATTTTCCATATTTTTTCTTTGAGGTGCCTTTTCATTACTTCAGTATTGGTTTCCCCTAGCCCTCTCATCGCTCCTTTTCCTCCTCCTCATTGACGTGACATCTCCATTCCCATACCAAAAATTCTCGGTCCCATATGTCTGATAGCCGCTAGTTCGACTTGTAATCTTGCTTCCATACTGGTTGCGTGTTTGTCGAAAATCTTCAAAATCAGATCCACTCTATCTCGGACTGTAGCACCCATGGAACGGAGTATTTCGTTGATATGATAGATTTGTGATGGTTTAAGAACATTTCCGATGATAAGCAAATTTGCGTCTAATCTCTGCATATCTGCCATAATTTCTTCCAATTTGCCTTTACCGATATAGGTCTGATAATCTGGCTGGTCTTTTTTTTGAAATTTTTTCAAAACGACTAGTCCACCGTAAGTTTCGACTAGACTTTCCAACTCTCTCATTCTGTCTTTTAAAAGTTCTGGTGTAGTGTCTTTGGCTACGATATCTACGAGGAAAACTCTGAGTTGCTGTGCTTTTTCGTCCATATTATTTGTAATAAGTAAATTACTTATTGCTTATATAGAATGCTACTTATTTCTCAATAGCTATTGCACCCGGGTGAAAAATAAAAAAACCACCTTGAAAACAAAGTGGTGTATGATAGTAATTTTAATGAGCATAAGGACCAATGTCCTTCAGAAAATAGTGTTTTCCACAGAGTGGAATATAATCACTACTACTTACTTGTACTATATCTCCTCCTTCGACAAATTTTCCATCTGATATCCGACCACTCATCATGGCTCTATCACCACACCAACAGACAGTTATGACTTCCAGTATATGATCAGCAAATGATGTCAATTGTGCTGTTCCCACAAAAAAAGTCTGTTGGCTTGTTCCATTCAATAGGTAGCATATTACTGGGATGTTTATCTTAGGATCATGAGCAATCCTAAACAATTGATTACATTGTTCAATCGTTAGAAACTGACATTCATCACCTATTACACAATATGGTTTTGGGGTCATTTCTTTTACTATTTTTTCCAAATCGTCCTTATCATAGATGGATAGTGCATCGGTTTTAAATCCCATTCTTGACCAAATAGTATTTGGTCCGTTGATAGGAGCTACTACTCCTGAAACAAATTTTAAAATTGGTATATTATTTTTTTCATAATTATGAATTGCTCTACAACAATCCATACTTTTACCAGCATCTACTGTTGATTTGTAAATTGTTATATTTGACATTTTTTTTTCTCCTTATATTTGCGTTTATGTTTTAGTTAATTTTTTTATTTCTTTGTATCTATATATAATAGATGTTATTTTTTCAAGCTGAAAAAATTAGGGCAGATTTGACCATATTGTTCATCTTCTATTTATTTCTTATCATTTTATTTCTTATCATTTTTTTGCTGATTTTTTCTTCACGATTTTATCCATAAACAATATTCCGTCTAGATGATCTATTTCGTGCTGGATGATTACGGCATTAAATTCCTTATATTTTTTATTCTGCTTTTTACCTTGGATATCGAGAAATTCTATGGTGATAGCCTTATGTCTTTTGACCATACCGGTGCAGTTGGGTAATGAAATACATGCCTCTTCTCGGAGGATGGTTTCTTTGGATCTTTCTGTAATTTTAGGATTGATCATTATTGTTTCACCAAGCAATTTATCTTTGGTTTTTTTTTTGTCTCGCTGACTAGTGACTATGACTCTTATATTCTCACCTACTTGAGGAGCAGCTAATCAAACTCCCTTATTTTGATACATCAATGTGAGAAGTTTGTGACAAAAAATTATTAATTCTTGATCAATTTCTTGGATTTCCTCAGAAATAGTCCTAAGGATAGGATTGTTCATTCCGGTCTGTATGTGTTTGATAGGGTGTCTCATGTGT
>JBAZRN010000018.1:0-22663 GCA_041663325.1 Candidatus Absconditabacterales bacterium
TTTGATATTTGTTTGATAGAGTACTTTATTATTTTGAAGTACGGTAACTATACCCTTGACGACAGTGATATTTTGTTGTATTGTTTTCGTAACAAATCCCACTTCAGTTCATAATAGTTTTTGTGCTGTGTCTGGTGCTACAGTGACTGTCACTCCTTTATTTTCTTTTATCCCTGTAGGCGCTTGATAAATAAATGTTGATGTGGCAAAGTTATCAAATTTGATGCTGGTATTTGCACTGGCTCCATCGTATATTTTTCCGTCACCGCTTTGCACACTAATAGTGTATGGCTGTATGTTTTGTCCTATGCTGTTCCCATATTTATCTGCAGCGTTTACGATCAATGGTAATTCTCCTCCTTCCATAACGATAGTAGGATTAGCGGGTGTCTGAATTTTTATGTTTTCAATAGGTCATGGAAGAATGTTAATAACTTGTTGTTTGGTGATGCACGTATTTCCCGTAGGCGGACAAAGTTCTATTTTGAGTGTTGTGCTTCCTGCTTTTTTCCCATTGAGTATAATGTCAAAAGTATTTCATTCTGTATTGGGATTGTAAAATTCCTGCGCTTTTTTTGTGCAGATATTTGGACTAAGGATTGTTCCTTTTCTGCTTATAGCAAAACAATTATCTCCTGTTCCAGATATTTTTACATTGATATTGCCCATGTTTTGAGCCATAGTTATTTTTATTTGAGCGTTTCCTGTGTCATCTACTCAGATGATTGTCTTATCTATATTTACTAGGGCATAATTGTTATATCATTGCAATATTGTTTTGATGTTTTCTGGCGCTTCACTGATCATGGTATCATTGTTCTGTGTATTTCGTTGTCTTCCGTATTCTGTTCGTTGATCGCCTGCAGTTTCTAAACTACTTCCTATTTCTTTCAATGTACCTACAAATACTGGACCAAGCGCATTTTTAAATCCTATTTTGATATCAAACGGTTTTTTTAGTATTTGCTGTGCTCGGCATTTCATTGCTTTGATCCATGGTGAGCTGAAATCTTTGAAGTCAAAAAGCAATGCTGTTCCATTAGCATCCACTCATTCACAACTATCTATCTGCGCTTGCAGCACATCTGAACTTGCTGTGGATTCTCTGAATGTATTTGTCGGAATTTTGACTGATTTCTCTTGAGAACTTTGGATCTGTTGGATAAATGATGGCACGGGTTTGGAAGAGACATAATCTTCACCGTCAGAATTGATAAATCCAACTTCGTATCCTGTCGTATTATATGTCGGTGTGATAAATTTACCTTGATCATTTCCTTCTGTCAGATATGTGGTTACTATATTGCTTATTTTCTGGTTTACATCGAAGCTGTCTTTTATCTCTGTCATATCTTGAGCAACGGTGCTTTGCTGCAATCTTTCCGGCCACGTTATGTTTTGATAATACAATATTTTAGCGATCATATCTAGTTTTTCATCATCAGTTGTTGCTTCTGATTTTCCATAGATAGCTTGTTTTCCATATTCGGGAGCGTTTTGTAGCGTGTCCAAAAATACCACCAATTGTTTGATGAAATAATCCGTCGGTATAGGATTTGAACTGTAATTATGAGTATTGGGATTTGCTAGAGGATCAAGTTGTCCAAGAAAATTGAATTGAGCGCTGTACGAATTATAATATCCGTTATTTCTTTTTTGTGTTTGCTCATTTAACAGTGCATTATATTCTCCTGCTTTCCCAGTTAAATAATTTTTTATCGCGTCTCTTATTTCTGTTTGTGTCTTGAGTACGAGCTTACCGCTTATTTCTTTGTATACTTTTACTTCATAGAGATTTGGATAATTTAATCTTACGAGATCTCAACCTATACCTTGAAAAGTAATATTTCTGATATTATCGATCGGTCTGTCTTGAGTTGTCAGATTCATTCCTTTATTCACTTCTTTTTTATCGGGATCTGTCGAAACATTGAAGGTGTTCATAGTAGTTTTTATTTGGGTGATTTCACCGAAAATAGTCGGAGGAGAAAGTGTTTGATTGATTTCTGCAAATGGCTGAATTGTCTGACCATTATCTTGATATTCGTGGATTTTATCCAGTCTGTCGTTGATTTTGCCATTACCGTTTATTTCTGTCTGCAGCGTAGTGACGATATTGTCCAACACATCACACAATGCTTTGTAATGACTTATATCACATCCATTTCATAAAGCTAATGCCCCTATAGCTGTTTTTTGTGCTTGTATAAGTGGAATGCTGCTATTGATTTGTCCTATAGTATTGTAGATTCCTCGCGCTGTGGTAAATGTTGATTTTAACGCGTTTGTGTTGGCTATGATGTAATCGAGATTTTGGGTTATCTGTGTTTTTCGTGTATCTAGGATTTCTACTTTTTGGTTTTTGAAACTTTCTGACTGAATGATATTGGTAAATGATTCTCATATGGTATTGATATTGAGATTATTCATGTAACTAAGCAATCAATCTAATCCTTCATTAATTTTTTCGATCCTTCATGAAATTTCATAGCTTCTTGTTTGATTGATAGTATTGCCACTTCGTGCGTCTGCTAATGCTGATACTTGTGCGGCGGTATATCCTGGAAGTGAAAGCGGGGTAAATGAAATAATTTGCTGCATACCATTGTTATATGCGCTGATCGTCGTTTTTAACTGGGTGAGATTGGACACTACTCCTGTGATATCTGAACTATTCGTTCCGCTAAATTCAGTATATTGTTTAACGATATCTGTTTTGGTTTGAGAAAGATCAGTCATGACATTGTTGTAGAAAACTTCTACGTCTGAGGAATTTTTGAATTTATAGATATCTATATTAGAGATTTGATTTCGTGTCGGTGAAATGTTTTTGACTCTGGAATCAATCGTTTTGTACGTATAGATTTTTCCGTTTCCTCCGCAAACACCAGGATTTTTTGTGTAAAGCACTGCCTTCCCTGCGTTTATGATATGATTCACTACTGCGCCATAGATACTGAAGAAATCTGTTTGCGCATATGTTTTTGGCGGATTATATTGTCGAATGGGGTGCTCTAAATCCGTATTGGTTACTATTTGATTGGTAAATTTCAAATCAATTCCGTTGTTGTTCGGATAATTCATCAAAGCGGAAATATTGTTGCTGCTTTCTTGTTTCTCTTTTACTGCAAATCTTTCCTGGATGAGGCTTGCATACATCATCACTCATACATATGAGTTCGCATCTGTTTGTTTGCTCTCTATCTTTTTTGATCCCGCAATATCATAGATAGGAAATTTAGCGTCTTTGTAATTATAATTTGTTAACTTTTGGGTGACAGGATCTATATTCATTGGAGAAGCTCCTCATCGGTATCTTGCTGAAAATCCTGTCAGTGATTCACATCATCATTGTTTTTCTTCGTCGCCTATATAACATTTGTTTTCATCCGCCGAATCGTCAGGTTTCCATGTTTTCTTTCGTCGAATACAATAGCCGAATAAATGCAGGTTACAATCCTTATTTCGAATATCCTGCCTGTTTATTTTTAATATTGCATATCTGTCCAATTCTTCCTGGGTGCTGTTGATATTATATCCTCTATTGGCTTCTACTTGTGTTGAAAAGATGTTATATGAGCCTCCTATAGATTGTCCGATATTGCTTATGTTTTGACTGGAAATCGAATTAAGATTCTGATACGTTCCTCTATAAATGCTTGTATCTTCCGCGCTGGTAACTAAGTTTGCATTTTTTCCAAAATAATAGTTCTCATAGTAATTGTATTTTGTTCGCATACATTTTGGTATGAGCGATGCTTTTACTTCTCCTTCAAAATCCAATTCGCTGACGGGAATAGGTATCGTCATGTAATATTTTTCTTGTTCTACCTTATCATTTAATTTGTTTTCTAAAAAATCATTCATCTGGATCAGGAGTGGTTGCACATTATTATCACTATCTCCTAGGAGTCGGTTATCTTTTTGAGCGATTTTGTCGGTGAGCGAACTGTAGTCGGTAAAAGTTTCTCCTTCGGTAGTCTTGTATCGTCTTGCAAGTCCGGAAATATTATCTTTTATTCTTGCTAAGAATTGAGAGCTCACAAGTCCATCGTATCATTTGAGCATTTCTTGGGTAGTTTTTTTAAGCGTTAATGTTGGTATATTCGCAGTAACGTCTTGTGATAATGCCGTTGCTTCATCGTTTCTTGATGCTATATCATTGGCATATGCCTTGAGATCTGGGTCTTCTACGTTCTGTAAATCGTTTTTGAGATCGTTTCCCACCGCAAGAGCACTATCATTATGCTCGTTTTTTAATATATTGAGGAGGAGATTATTATATCTATGATAGCCGATATCTTCTGAAAAAACCAGACTGTTGATATAATATTTAGTATTTTCCGGAATGAAATATTTTTTGAGTCCGATAAAGTCTTCATACCAAATTGCTTTGTCGATGAATGTTGTCGGGTTGTTGTAATATGATCTTACTTTATTGAAAAAATCATTATATTGCTGATTAGTATCAAACTTTATAATTCCATGCCAAAGTTCTGCCTGACCATTTGGGTTTTCATTATATACGAAAAATTTCTTATTGGCATCATAGATGAACTGCTGATGTTCAAAATCTACATACGGATAAATGCTCGGATAAATAAATCCATTATTTTCTACGACGGGTAATGGCACATCACCGATAAGTATAGTGCCTACGAGTTTGGAACTTTGGTCTTTGAGTCCTTCAAAGTACATATTTTCTAACACTTGTGAGATTTCATGCGCTTTGAGCGTTGTAGTGTCTATGGGAAATACTACGGCTTTGCTATTGGCAATTTTTTTCTGAATATATTTGGTAGTATATCGGACAAGATTGGTTTTTATATCTTGATAGATATTTTTGTCTACAAAAACCGCTACAATGTTTGTTGTACTAGGGTTTTCAGCTGCATAAACTTTTTTTCGATCAACGAAAAAGCTATTTTGTAAAAAATATGATAATCCATAGAGGATGATGAGTATTCGTATACTAAGTTTTTTAATTCAATTCATACAGTGAGAAGCCGAATTGTAAATATTTTTTTGTAATACAAAAATAAGACATTTTACTATATATAAAAGATAGGGAAAATAAACAAAAACAGCCACTTTTGTTATTTCCAAATTGGGGTTTTGTGATATGATATAGTAATGAGATTACGTAACCTACTACACATATTTTATTGTATTTTACAAGGGAACTATTGCTTGTTAAAATCTCTTGTCATTCTTGTCCTCACGCTTTACTTACGGGTGAAATAGTATGATGGTAATTTTTTCGCACCCTGAATTTTTGGTTGAAAGTAGTAGGAGAAATGAATATAAATTAGCATTCATCTGGTTTTTTTAAACATTAATTATCTAAACAATGAGCATACTCAGTATTATTTTAATTATCATCGCCCTAGGGGCGTGAGGAATGGGTTGATTTTATGGCTACAAAAGAACACTAACACAAAAAGCGCTGGATTTCAAAAAGAGAATGGAAAAAGTAAAAGAGATTGAAGAAGAAATGCTTGAAACTGCTAAGAAAAAATCAGCCAATCTTCTCGAACAAGCTGAAGAAAAGGCACAAAAGATCGAAGCCCAAAGACTAGAAAAAATGGAAGTCATTCAAAATAGACTTTTGGCTAGAGAAGAGAAAATGGATGAAAAGCTTGAAAAGTTGGAGCAGGAAAAGGTAAAAATCACCGACAAACAAAAAGATATGGATGCTATTATCAAGGAACAAATGAATAAGATTTCTGAGATTGCCAAGCTAACCAAGGAGGAAGCTAAGCTCCAACTCTTCGCTAATGTCGAAAAAGAATATCAGAAAGATATGGTTGTCTTTATTGAAAAACTTAAAACGATTACCAAAGAAGAAGCTGATAAAGAAGCCGCTATCATCGTTTCTCAAGCATTACCAAGAGTGGTAGTAAATACGGTAGATGAATTTACGACGAGAAGCATTGACCTTCCTAACGAAGATATCAAAGGAAAACTTATCGGAAGAGAAGGAAGGAATATCTGATACTTTGAAAAGATGACGGGAGTAGAACTTATTGTAGATGATACGCCATTGACGGTAAGAGTTTCTTCATTCGATAGTGAAAAAAGATATATCGCTTCTACTATGCTTCAAAAACTCATCAAGGATGGAAGAATCAATCCATTCTATATTGAGAAGACCTATAATGAAGTAGTCGCTGAGCTCCAAAACTTGCTTACGGAAAAAGGCAAAGAAGCGCTTGCTATGCTTAATATTCCCATGATGAAACCTGACTTGGTGAAAATGATTGGACAATATTATCTTAGATATAGTTATGGACAAAATCTTTGGACGCATAGTGTCGAAGTAGCTAAGATCTCTGAGGCAATCGCAACTGAACTTGGACTTGATCCTATCCTGGCAAAAAAGGCTGGACTTTTCCACGATATCGGAAAGATTGTTGCGACAACAGGTCAGTCTCACTCTGCTATCGGAGCTGAAGTATTGAAAAAACTTGGTATGGATCCTGTGATCATCAATGCCGCTGAAGCGCATCACTATGATGTGCCTATCAATAATCCTATTGCTTGGATTGTCGCTGCGGCTGATGCTATTTCCGCTTCCAGACCTGGCGCAAGGTTTGATACCAAAGAGCTCTTTATTGAGAAAATGTGAGAACTTGAAAAACTTATTTATGAAATTCCTGGTATCGACAAAGTACATATTATGCAAGCAGGGAGAGAAATTATGGTTTATGTTAATCCAAAAGAAATCTCAGATAATGAGCTTGAAAAATTGCTCAAAACTATCGGCACAAAGATTGAAGAAAAACTTGATTATCCTGGTATCATCAGAGTAACGGGTATCAGAGAGACGAAAATTATAGAATTCCTTAGATAAAAATTAATGAAAAGTGAATAGTGAAAAGTGAAAAGTGTCGGTATTCTTTTTGATCAAAATAAAAAACTCCATCATTGTTCACTATTAGTTTTTAGTTTTTCACTAACTTAATGTATCCCTATATCATGTTGTGGTGATCTAAAGTATATATGACGGGAATAGGTATTATCGTTTCTTTCTTTGTATTCTTGGGGATTGCTCAATATCTTACTAAAAGATATCATCAAAATTTTTGGAAGTTTTTTTACTGGCTGCCTTTTCTGATCGTACTGACCTATTTTCTTTGATCATATATTAATTTTATTTTTGATGTCGGTATTGTCCCTACCAACTGGTCTGAATTTATAACGTTACTTTCTCCGTATGGATATAAATTTCATTTTGTCGGGATCTTGATTGGAATGTTTATTTCGATATCTATCTTTCTCAAGAAAATTAGGAGAATAGAAAATAAAAAAGTATGGTCAGATATATTATTTCTTTCTCTGACATTATCATTGGTTCCTTTGTGATTGTTTCTGTTGATGGGAGATAATTTTATATGAGCAACGACCACTTCTTGGCTTGGTATCAAATCGCTTCATTCTGATAGCCAACGAAATAAATTTAATCTGGTCTATCCCATAGGACTCTTCCTTTCTTTGTGATCGCTCTTTATTGCGCTTTTTATCAAGATTCTCAAGAAAAAAAAATTTGGATATGGAATGCTGGGGTTTGCAATAATTTTGATTTTCATAAGTCTTATTCTGCTTTTACAGCAATATTCTAGACACGCAGTGTTTTCTTTATGAGGCATCACATTTGATTTGAAACAATACTCTGCATGGATTCTTGCGATTATCTGTTATTTTACTTACAGAAAACGACAAAAAAATAACGATTAACAATTATTATTTACGAATTACGAATTGTGGAATACAATTATATAAATATTTTATAGCTTGTTGGTGTGTGTATATGAAATTGTTTTTTCTTAAAGAACATAGTTTATACAAAATATTTAAAACTATAGAGAAAGTGCCTAGCGGTAGAACTATCTATATTTATATCGATCCTGAACATTCTTTTTTTGATAATGAATGGCGAGGAAAAGAGATCAAAGAATTACTTCAAAAAAAAAGTTTGAATGCAATGTTTGTCACCAAAACAGAAAAATCTAAATATTTTTTCTCTAGTTTAGGACTTACGGTTATGCATCAAGAAAAACATAAAATCATCAAATATCTGAGGCTGATCTATGATTTTTTCTTTAATATAAAGAAATTTCATCTTCAGGTATATACCAAAAAAAACTATATCTTCTATGCGGTATTTTGATTTGAGATTATTTTTGTGCTGGTGATTTTATTTCTCTTATATTCACTTATCCTTCCAAGCACGCGTATAAATATCATCCCTACAAGTCAGATAGAAAGTGTAATATATAACTTCCGTTATTATCCATTTTCTGATGCAGAGTTTCAAAAAGATTCCAGATATCTGAGTATAGCATATTATACAGGATATATTGATTATAAATATGATATGACCGTAAGCACATCGAATATCAAATATATCCAACAACCCTCTCAAGGAACGATTGAGCTTATCAATAAAATACCCAAAGAATATTCATTCATCAAAAACACGAGATTTGTGACTGATGATGGACGTCAATTTGTGTCTGTTAATGATTTTATTGTCCCTCAATGAACGGAAAAAAATCCTGGAAAAGTTTTGGTAGTGATCAAAGCTATGGAACAAGATATCCAATGAGTGCTTATGTGATCCAGGGGTAATATCATTAAATGAACAACAGTGTTTATCAAAAATATGAAAAATAGTTATTATGCCCAAAATGTTTATGGACAAGTAATCGATGACTTTACTGGTGGAAACTTACAATCTCAAGGTGTGGTTTCTGTCAAAGATATTGCTATTCTTTCTGGAAAACTTGTGGATGCGCTCTATAAACAGAAGAAAAATATTGTGTTCAGTAATTTTAAATCAGCTGAAAATATTGTGCTCAATTTCGATTCACTTATCTCAACCCAAGTGAAGGATGTCCAGATCAAAAATGTTCCTGGTGAGAAAACACCGTTACTCAAATGATCTATTATCGCTCGTTTTAATTTCGATTATATCAAGAAGGCCGATCTTCTTGCTGTAGTAGATAAATATGTCAAACAGAGACTTTACGATAAGATGAAAGTCTTTGAAATAAATACTTCGTCAATAGTGTTTTTCAAAGATATGAAAACAGAAACTTGAGATGTATTTATCATCCCTACCAAAGTGGATATCAAACAATTCTATGATTTTACCAAGGATATTAATTCTATTTTGCCTGATATGAAAGAGCGTATAGTCTGACTTAGTGAAGAAAAAGCGAGAGAAACTCTTTTTTCCTATCCTGAAATCTCTTCATTTACTATTACGATCAGACCTCCATGGTATACGACTATTTCCAAATTGAAGTCCAGGATCAATGTCTATGTGAACGGGAAGACGATAAAATAAATTCAGAATTTTGCATACTAAGGACGCACGACTATCGTTGATATATTAGAATCTGGATATATGCCTTTTATATTATTGTATGTTGTGTGGTATATAGTCCATCCTGGGATTGATGGCAGTTGAAATAATCTTCTTGTAATCTCTGATCATTTAAATGATTTTTTGTGTAACAATGATATTCTACTGAAAATATTTTTAGCAATTTTGTAATCGTTTTGGATAATTTCTCTTTCTTTTTCGGAATACGCATAATCAGTGCCGCTTAATTCGTTTAGTTGATATTCTATAATAGGAAATAATTTAACTATTTGTATTCATACAGTATCCACCTCATCTGCTGCTTTTCGTATTTTAGTTTTTAGTTTCCCTATTACTGTTTTTTGCTGTGATTGCGATTGTGCTGTCTTTGTGGCATTTGATGTATCTTTTTGTGATTTCTGAATAGATTCATCGGTTATACGTGCACTATCGAGCATTGCATTTACCCTTTTTAGCAGATTTTCTACATGTCACATGTTTTCATCATACATAGTCTCAAGTTCTGCCAGTCTCTGATCCAGATAAAGTGCCGCATTAAGGAATCTCCAATCATGGAATATAAATAGGTGGTTTGCTGTAGTATCAATATGATTAGTATCCAGAAATTCAACGATCTTGCATCACTCAATAGTAAGCGCCTGGACATTGAAATCATGTAAAAAATCATATTTTTTTAATCTGTCTTCCAAGTCACTTCTTTTATATGATGGCTCAATCGGAGTAAATCATTCTTCTATGCGAGCACTGTATTTTTTCCCTTGGTTCTGCGCATATACCTGTTGTGGCACACCCATCGTCAACGTAAAAAGTAAGGATATGCAAATATTTTTTACCATCTTTTTCATGGCAGATCTACCATTGTTACTGATACTGGGAGAATGACGTAACTGCATGGGGAAGTACATGTAAAAGTTTTTGAAGCTTTCAGCTTCTCAGTAATTATACTTGGAATCTCTCATTTTGTCAAATTTGGTTTATCTATACTATTCTATCTATATGTGTCAAATAATATGTATTTTTCACAGATGTTCCTGTGATTTTGATGGTATAATAAAAAAGAGCACTCGTTGATGAGCACTCTTTTTTTATATTATTAAGTTATTTAGAATGGTAGATCGTCATTTGACTCTTTTTTTGTACTTGGTTTGCTTTCGCTTCCAGCTCCTTGTTCTAGTCTCCGTCCTGTGATACTATTGAAGTATCTTCCTGGTTGTGTTTTAGATTCGTTTACTCTTGTGTTGATATAAACGGTGATAAGATCTCCAACTTTTACGTTGCTGAGCAATTCTGTTTTTTCTTTGAAAAAATCTACTGCCAATCCACCTTTAAACTCTCTGTCAGTCTCTTCTTCCAATACGATAGTTTGTTTGTCTAACGCATTTGCACCAATAGTTTCCTTTGGTCAGATAAATTTTACGGTTCCTGTGTACTGCATGATATATAGATAATGAATAAAACTGACTTAGATTAAAGATTAAGAGCTTCGCTTATTAAAACCACCTATGATGGATATAATGAAGTTTTTTTGGTTATGTAACACACATTGTAAATTTTTATTTCTTTTTTTCAAGCATAATTGATAAAATTCGTATTCAAACTCATACACTAAGCATGATGTCTGCGAAGTTGAAGATAGGGAAGTCAAATAGTCATATATTTATAAAATCTCTAACTCATCCGTAAATGAATCTATCAATCAAATTCCCTGCTGTTCCTGCGATTAATAATGCTGTTATTCATCGTCCGATTTTTTTCGTCGCAAATAACCATATAAATGCTCCTATACCCACTACACTTATTGTTATCATCAAGATAAACGGAACTGGCAATGATCGGGAGATTCATGTGTTCAATACGGGGAGAATCAATGATGTCTCGTTCAGATATTTTAGATTATAAAAAAAATATTTGGACAATATATCTATACCGACTAAGATGATGACTGATATTCGGAGTTTGAGGTGTTTCATGACTACTATATTACTTTTAAATATTGATACATGGTGCATGAACCATATAATTGTGTTGCTAAATAGTTTTTGAATCTAGTCTTTAAGTTTACTTTTCTTTTTTCTTTGTTCTATTTCCATAACTTTCTTGTTTTTTCCCGCTTTGTGGGATTCCTTCACTTTGTTCAGTCACCTCTTCTCTTTGTAATCTGGAGTCTTGTCTTTCTTTAAATCTAATCACGAGCGGTGTGCCCATAAACCCAAAGTGGATTCTGATGGTGTTTTCTAGCCACCTTTTGAATGCAAAATTGGCTCTTGCTTTGTGGTTTACAAAAGCGATGAAAGTTGGCGCATTAATGTCTATTTGGGTAATGTACAAGATTTTGCAGACCTTGTTTTTGGGGAATCTTGGCGGTCTACTGATAAATTCTTTTCCTATAATATCATTTAACTGACTGGTATCGATTCTTCTTTCAGCTTCTTTTTTGATATTGTTTAAGACGCTGAATATCTCTTTGACTCATTTTTTTGTCTTGGCTGAGATAGGAAACACTTGTATATATTTTGCGAAATCTAGCATTGCTTTAGTTTTTGCTACAAGAAGTTTTTGATGCTTCGCGTCTAGTAAGTCTATCTTATTTACACAAAGGATCATAGGTAATGCGAGATTATTGATTTCTTGTATCAGTGTCATATCTCTGTGAGAAAGTCATTCAATGCCATCCACGAGAAATAAAATAATCGGTCTTTTATATTTCAGCATTTCTACTGTTTTCTCGAAGGCTATTTTTTCTATTCCATGAATATCTCCTTTTTTTCTAATCCCTGCTGTGTCGTAGACGACATATTTTTTTTTCTCCATCGTAAATTCTCCTATGATGTAATCACGCGTTGTGCCTGGGATACTTTCTACCTTGGAAACTGTCTTTTTCATAAGTGCGTTCAAGAGTGTTGATTTTCCTGCGTTTGGTTTGCCGATGATGGCCATATGAAGTCAATTTTCAATTTTCAATTTTCAATTTTCAATTTCGGTATTTTCTTTTTTAAGGGAGGTATTTATTATCTTTGTAATGAGGTCTTTGAGTTCTGAGAGGTTTTTTTGTTTCTTTGCACTGATGCCTATAACATGTTCAAATCCTAGGTGGTAATATTCATTCACTGCGAGGTCATATTCTTTTTCCTTATGTTTGATGTCGATTTTATTGACGATCAATATCGTATTATTTTTTTTATTCTTTTCAATGATATATGAATAAATATGCTGTTCCTTGGCAGTGATTCATACGCTGTCATCGATCATAAAGAGAATGAGGTCCGAATGATTGATTATTTGTTTGATAAGCACCTCTTCTTCTTTAAAATCTAATAGTCATGGACTATCAAGAAAAGTTACTTTGCCAATGTCGTCGATCAAGGTTTCATGTTCTATAATATCTCTGGTAGTTCCTGGAATATCAGTCACTATCGCTCTAAATTGTCCGATAAGTCTATTGAAGAGCGTAGATTTTCCGACGTTGGTCGAACCTACTAATCAAATATTCATATGTTTTTTGTGGTTAAAGATGTTTGGTAAGCATAAAAAAAATCCCCTTAAAAACAACCATTTATTCGGGGTTTATTTTCAGTGTATATATTTTCAAGAATTAGAGATATATTTTTTACTTTTCTGGTATTAGCTTTTTTACTAATATTTCAAAAATATTGTTTTTCATATATGGTTTTAGTGCGTTGAGATATTCTAGCGTTATTCATTCTGTAACTTTATCTCCAAAGTCTCCTAGTCATATACAAATATATCAAGCTTCATTTAAATGATCATCTAAAGATCAGGTGTATATTTTTATTTTTGGATAATTGCTGAGTATCTTATCTATTCATTCTGGTGCTGATATGACCGTTGCTATTAGTATTTGATCTTCGGGTATTCATAGCTGTAATAATTTCCTTATAACCTTGATAAGTGATCATCATGTTGCCAGCATCGGATCAGCCAAAAGTATTTTAGAATCTTTCGTTATGGTCCTGATATCTAGTGTGAGTGGTAAATACTGTATAGGATTTAGTGTTTTCTCATTTCTTGCAAGACCTATGTGTGTGTGATTATCTATTTCTGCGTTTATGCAACTTTGCATAAATGGGAAAAGTCCCGCTCTCCAAATATAGACGGGAATGATGTTTTTTTTGTCATATTCCAAGCATATCGACTCTATGATTTTTTTTGTTATTATATTAGCATTTTCGCGAAATTGCTCAGGAGTTATGGTGATATTTCTTATTGATCTATCAGGAAGCGGTAAATTTTCATCTAAATAATCTGCTCTTAGTATATCAAAAGCCTCTGTTATCTCTTTGTCCGATGGAATAATATTCAATTGTTTATTTTCTATCGCTTGATTGCATTTTTCTTTGACTATTGCTAGCTGTTCAGGACTTAAAACCTTAAATGCAGATCTCTTTTTTTGCAAGACCGCTGCGGTTTCTTCATTGATTATTTTTTTATTATCGTTTAAACTCCTTTCTATTGTTTCAATAGTGGTATAGTTTTCTTCATTTCTCATGATGTCTTTTGTCATTTTTGCTTGTTTATAAATAAATCTTGGGTGAATGTATATATTTGGCACATAAAGTCAACATGTTTTTTTGTTGGTTGCTTATGGTTGTATTTGTAAAATCATCTCTAATTCGTACTCTCTTCTCTAGTTTATTTACTTTATTGTGTATATATGATACTTCATACGCCAGTTTTACTCAATGAAGTGTGTTCATTTTTAGATCCAGAAAGCAAACTTATCGTTGATTGTACTTTGTGACATTGAGGGCATGCTGTAGCGCTTTTGGCTTTGGCGAAAAATGCGAAATTGATTGGGTTTGATGTGGATGAATTGATGCTTACTAAAGCGCAATGAATACTTACGAAGAATGTTGAGGAAAATAGAGGAATGTCGAGGAATATCGAGTATATCCATGGAAATTATTCAGATATAAAAAATGTTTTGAAGTGAGAGAAAGCTGATTTCATTCTCAATGATTTGGGAGTGAACCTGGAACATTTCAAAGCGGTGGAGCGTGGATTTAGCATCAGGTGAATTGCTCCTTTAGATATGAGATTTGATACTTCGCAAACTACAACTGCGGCAACTATTGTGAATACCTATTCCATAGATCAGCTCAAAATGCTTTTTGAACAATATGCAGATTTTTCTCCCTCAAAAGCTCTTGAACTTGCGCAACATATTGTTACTGCGAGAAAGCAAAGACCAATTATTACTACACAAGATTTTAAACTGATTTTGAATGCGTGCGGACTTGGAGATAAAGCATGTACTGTAATTTTTCAAGCGATCAGAATCGAAGTCAATCATGAATTGGATAATCTGCAAAAATTTTTATCAGCGTTTCCAGAAACTTTACATTCGTCTTGAAGATGTTTGGTAATTACCTATCATAGTATAGAAGATAGGTTTGTGAAACAAGCATTCAAAGAGTTGGCTGCTACATGAAAATACAAGTTAGTAACCAAGAAACCTATCAAGCCAAATTATAAGGAAGTCACTGTCAATAGAGCTGCAAGAAGCGCTAAACTGAGAATACTTGAAAAGACTAGTTAATAGTGAAAAGTTAATAGTGAATAGTGTCGGAAATGTTTAATATAAAAAAAACAAACAAACCCACCCCAACCCTCCCTTGACAGGGATGGCTTAAAGAAAATAAATACTTTTCAATATAACCCCCTGTCAAGGGGGAATGGGGGTTTGAAAAATAAAATAAATTAAAAAATAATTTTTATAGTTTGAAAAGCCATGAGAACTTTTGCTTTTATTCCAGGCCAAGTAACTAAGGCCTATACCTGAATCATCAGCAGATATAAACGTTATGACAATATCGTTGAACTTTTTAAAGTTTGATCATTATGTTTTTTTCTTTTACTTTGTGGATTTTTTTATCTCTACTTTGTAAATCTCTCTTCTACTCGTGGATATTTTCTCAAACAAGCAAACCAAAATATGACTGCCATTACTTTCAAATATGAAATCCTCAAGACTAAACTTCTCGACTACAAACAACAGAATTGGAATTCTGTCCAGTCTACTACGTTTAAGAGAGATGTAGTCGATGTAAGCGCTGAAATCGTAAAAATCCCCAATGGTGTACAGCTTGGGGTTTTGTCCGTTGATACCTTATAATTTACTTGCTAGTCTCAGATAACCATTACGCCATCATCTGGCTCTAATTGCAGTATTTTACGAAACATTTGCTTTTTTTGCAAATATCAGTATAATGAAGACAACTTGTTATGATATTTGATTACATCATCTATGACAATAACCGTATGTGGTGAACTTATTTTCTCTATAATTTCCATATATTCACCATATTGGCTTTTCTGTCCATCGATAAAGATAAAATCTACAGGCTTTTGCACCAATTTTTTGGTTGGAGCGTAGCGAATATCGTATGGATAACTAGTGATATTATAACAATGTGACTCTTTGCTGTTTTGTAGTCCTTCCTGGTATGCGGGATATGAAACCTCAAATGAACTTATCTTCCCTCCCCATGTATTTAGCATCTCTCCCATATATATACTACTGTATCCCACCGCACCTCAAATTTCCAAACATATTTTTGGTTTATGCTTTCTCAATAGTTTTCACAAAAACTTTTCTGTAGCCAAACTTATGATGGGAATTCTTCTGCTCTCGCAGGACTTTCTGAGTTCTTTTAGACTATTCATCTTTATGGATTTTATCATTTTAAAACTTTTGATTCTGTAATTTGCTTCGCGTAATTTACTTTATGTAATTTGCTTTGTGTAATTTACTTTGTGTAATTAATTACCAATTACGAACAAAGTTCAAATTACGTCCGCATAGGCGGACCAATCCCAATCTTTATTATTAATTATTATTATGAACGAAACACAAAAACAACCATTATCAAGACCAGCAACATCACTCTCACCAAAACCAATACAGCCAGCGCATAAGCCAATTGTCTCAACAGCACCTATGCAATGAAATCTCTCTATTGATTTTACAAAAAAAAACAATGCAAAACCTCCGTATAGAAGTAAAAAACCGCTTCACTCACAGGGACCAAAAATGACGTCTGAGGCTTTTCTACGTCATAGAGATGCTAAAATAGCCGCTATTGATGATCCGCGTAAGCTTATCAAAAAATGAGAGACGCCAGTCAAAATTTGAAGTTTGCTATGATTGCAGCAGGTTTGACAATGTATGTTTATCGAATATCAAAACGATTTGCTCATTATCGATGCGGGAATGGAATTTGCCGCTGCCGAAGAATTGTGAGCAGATTATATTATTCCAGATATTTCTTATCTCAAAAAAAATAAACATAAAATAAAATGAATTCTGCTTACTCATGGACATTTGGATCATATTTGAGCGTTGAGACATATGTTGCCTGAACTGGATTTTCCTATGATATATACTACACCGCTTACCTTATGAATTATAAAAAAGACGTTTGATGATCCCAAAGAGGCCGCTAAGATCAAATATAAACTCGTAGATCCTGATGTCGATATTTTGAAATTATGATGCTTTACCATAGAGTTTGTGCTTGTAAACCACAATATCCCTGAAACCATGGCATTATCTATTTATACGCCAAAAGGATTGATTTTTGATTCTTCAGATTTTAAGATCGATTATACACCGGCTGTGGATAAACCCGCTGATTTGGCGAGAATCGGAAGAATAGGTATAGAAGGGGTGAAACTTTATATAGGAGATAGTCTATGAACGAAAAAAGCGGGACGAGGAATCTCAGAAAAGGTTATCGGTAAAACGCTTGATGATATTATCAAATGAGTAGAGGGAAGAATATTCGTCGCTACGTTTGCTTCCAATGTAGGAAGGGTGATTCAAATCATCAATAGCGCTATCAGATACAACAAAGTGGTTTTTCTTTCCGGAAGATCTATGGTCAATCTTGTAGATATCTGTCAGCATTTGTGATATATCACGGTACCTAAACAATATATTCGCAAACTAGACAATGAAGTAAATACTATGCCGGACAATAGGGTTCTTGTTCTTTCTACATGAGCGCAGGGAGAAGAATTTGCTGCATTAACGAGAATGTCTAGGAATGAACACAATATCATTAAGATAAAAAAATGAGACACTATTTTAATGTCCAGCAGCGCTATTCCTGGCAATGAAAGCGCTATGAAAAAAATGTTTGATGAGCTCGTTATCAAAGATATTAATCTGATTACCAACAAAGAAATGGATGTCCATGCTTCATGACATGGAGGGATTGAAGACCACAAGTTGTTTCTCAATCTTCTTAAACCAAATTTCTTTTTGCCCTATTTCATGCCTGCAGAAGAAAGATATGATCACAAAAAAATCGCGCTTGATATGTGAATGCATGAAGACAGGATTTTGATGCCAAATATCAATGGGCATATTATAGAAATGTATGATGACGTTGTTCTTGTAGGTGAGCAACAATTGAAATTAGATACCGTTATGATTGATGGTAAAGGTCAATGACATCTTTCTGGTGAGTATGTTGTCAAAGCTCGTCATATTATGGCGCAAAATTGAGTTATTTCCTTGATTTTCAAGGTTGATACCAAAAGCAATGAACTTGTCGGAAATATTCAGATTGAATCTAGATGATTTGTCTATTCAAGTGAAGTGAAAAGCATTCATACACAAGTCGTAGAATTTGCTAGAGCAAAATATAATGAACATCATAAAAAACGTATGGATATCAAAGATAATCTTAAACAGATAAAAGATGATCTCGGCGATTTTATTTCCAAAATTATCGGTAGAGTGCCTATGTTGTTGCCGATGTATGTTTACATCAATAGAGAAACTCAAAATGGTCATGGTGATGTTACTTCAGATGAAGCAGTCGTAGGTATGACGTTGGATGAACAAGGACGTGATGACTAAATTAGACTTTAGTTTTTAGTCGATAGTCTTTAGGAAATATAAAAAGGCTCTGGCGATGTTCAGGGCTTTTTTGTTTTGAAAATGTCTCGGATATCTATATAACGTAATTATTCAATTACGAATTACTAATTACGAATTGCATTTCGGATTTTATCCTCTTATCATATCCAATGGCAAACAATTACAATCATACGCTGACATGGTCTACGACTAGGATCACGGTGCTAGAATATTGCAACAAGAAATACTATTTCAATTATTATCCTCATTCTTTGAGAAGTCTTAACGAAGAAGTCTGGCTTACTGCGCTTTTGCTCAAAAACCTCAAAAGTATCGATATGCGAGTCGGTGAAAAGACGCATCATTTATTGTCTGATTATCTTAGAGCGTTGAAGAAGTGAAAACAAGATGAAGAAGCTATTCAATCGCATAAAGATCGTGTGATAGATGAGATGAAAAAGGAGTTTGAAGCTTCTAAGTCAAGAGATTATACATCGTATGATAGAGACAATAAATTCTGACTTTCGGAGCATTATTATGGAGAAAATGTCGACGAAAAATTTGAACAAGCAATGAAAAAAGTGCTTCATAATCTAGATGTTTTTCTAGAAAGCGAGTGGAATGAAAAGGTGCAGCATTATTTCAAAACTGCTAAATCTGTCTATGTTGAGAATCCGAGAGAAAAAGATTTTGAAGGGATGAAGCTGAATTTGTATTCTATCCCGGAATTAAAAAATGTGAACGTGATGGCAGCTCCAGATTTTGGGGTAGTTATTTCCGACAATAAATATCTTATCATTGATCGAAAAACTGGACAGGAAAAAATGGATACGGACACGGTTTCTGAACAACTTAAGATCTACGCATTGAAACTCCTCTTGAAGTCGCATGTTGATATCCAAAAAGTAGATATTGAAGCGTATGAAATTTATCTTCCAAGTTTACATCAGATTGGCGGAAAAATAGAAAAAGCTGATATAGACCATATTATCAAAAAGTTGGAAGAGGATGTAGAGTTTCAAAAACAATATCTTGTCGATGGTGATATTGTCAAAAATCAACCATTATCTCTCGATAATTTCCCTAGAACCAAAAGCGCAAAAAAATGTGCAACGTGTAGTTTTAGGAAGGTGTGTGAAGACCTCAAGGCGTTTGAATAAACTCAAAATTCAGTGAAAAGTGAATAGTGAAAAGTGAAAAACGATGGTGTTTGTCTTATTATGGACTATTGTGATATATGTGCTGTAGGGGACGGTTGCGATCGTCCTTTTTTGTATGATAAAAAAATGCCCAGAAGAAATTCTGGGACATGTTTTGATCAATACGTTTTTTTTCTATTCTTTTACTATTTTGAAGAAGCTTACAGCAATTGCATAATCTCTAGGATTACTAAGGTATGAAGTATGTCTTCCTTTCACATATGCATTTACTTCATGATAACTTTTATCTTGTTCTGTTTTTTCTTGTAAGTAGTTTTCAATACTTTTATTTTCATCGTAAATTACTATTTTAGTGTCTGTATGATCTACACTCTTGTCGCAACCACTAAATAAATCAGACTTTCCAATAGGTATTATTGTTCCGATTATTGGTTTTTTGTTTTCATCAACGAAATTACCATCTGACCAATAAATTTGTTTTAAATCATATGTCTCCATATTCTTTTGTTTTTTGTTTAGTTATACACTATTTCTACTTTGCAATATTCTGCCATTTTTTCTAGTTTTTCTTCCCAATCTGACTTTTCCATTGCCTGATTTAATTTTGTTGTATTGATGCTATAACCAATGCTACGATTTCCCCAATCTAATATATTTTGGAGAGTTTTTGTTTTGTTGATTCTTTTGTCTTCTGTCGCCATGTTTTTGTCTTTTCTTTTTTTGATTTTTTTCATATCTGTTTGTTTTGGTTTGTATATATCCTATATAATTACCATTTAATGTCAATCTTATTTTTGGATGAATCATGGCTAAATCCTGGATATAAACTTACTTCATAAAAAAATCCTGGACATAAATGACCAGGTTCGTTTCTCTCTCTATTTTCTTATGATGGTTATTTTTACTCTTGGATGAAGTGATGAAAAACTTTAATCTTTTCGTCAGCTATTTTATATGACTTGAGTACAATATTTTTCATAAATTCCGATGGGACTAAAAAGGTGTCTATTTTTTTTTGTAATTGTTTTTTTATCAGTCGGATGGTGGTGAATTTGCCTATGGCGGCGAGGATTTTGATGATATTGTGCGTCTTGTATGAACTGACAAATTTTTTCCAGGTGAGGGGCGTTTTTATCTGTTTTTCATCAGTTAGTTCGCTAGGGAACGGATAGAAATATCCCAAATCATGGAACATCATCCATTTTTTTGCAGGACTAGATTTGCTTATTCGTATCGGTGCTCGACCGAGATATCTCATGACACTGTTGTATCGGATAAGATCTGGTTTCATTGTTTTTATTTTACGGTGTAACTTGATTGCTTCATAAAAATTTCCTAATCCCGTCACGATTCCTAGATATTTTGCTAGTTTGCCTATCCATCCTGATGGTAGTTTTCATCCGCATATCTGTGCTTCATATCCATGCTGTTCTAATAACTGTTTCACATCGTTGATATATGTTTCTATCCCTCAAATTTTATTAATGAAATCTGAAACTATTAGGATTTTTTTGACTTCTTTTCCTGCGAGGGCGTGAAAGTGGACGATTCGACTATCTTTGTTGTAATTAGTAACAGGTGGAAGGTGAAAGGTAGAAGGTTGCTTTTTAGTTAATGAGTTGATGAGGGTATATAATTTTTCTCCTGTATTTTGTCATGGTTGATGGGTGAGATCGAGGTCTTTGCTGATGAAGTCTTTGAGTCATCATTTGGCGTATCAGATGACGGGTAGTCATCGCTTCATCGCTGTCAATGCAGATAAGCCGAATGATTCCAGGCATTCTGATGGCATGAGGCAGTAATTACAATTTGCTATATATCTTTTGATGGTATCTAAGTTTTGTCGTCAGAAAAAGTGAATATTTTTATTTTCATTCGCCAATGTCTGGATTCTTTTTTCTCCGTTTCCTGACCCAAAAATAAATAATTCACACGGTAATTTTTTTCAGAACGTCTCAATCATGTCGATGATAGCATCGAATCATTTTTCATGTTCTAATCTGCCGAAATATAATAAACTTAACATGAATTAAGGATTAAGAATTAAGGATTAAGAATTATTTTACTGGTGTCCAGTATCTATGCTTGATTTTCCCTTCAAATTCATACTCAGAGTCTCGTATTCATCAGTTTTTTATCATAGCTTTGGATGATCATATATTTTCTTTATCACATGTGAGTAATACTTTATCTAATCAATATTCCTTGCATCTTTGCAATGCCAGGCTGAGTCCTATAGTTGCATATCCTTTTTTTCTTTCACTTAGTCTGATGCCATATCCGATATTTCATCCATCATATTTCAATGCTTCGTTGAGTATAGGACGGATTGCTTCAGCTCAGACGATTTTATCGTCATCATCAATGAGAAAATATAGTTCCGATTTTACATGTCCTGGTTTGAGATTTTTACCTTCCCTGTTGCTCTTTATTCTTTCGAGGAAACTATCATAATTTTCTCATTCTTTGAGTCCAGCAGAATACGGAATAATTTCTTCTTTGTTGTCTGAAAATTCTTGTATCATTTCAAGATATTCTTTTTCATGTCTCTTTTCTGGGAATTCTAGATGCATGTGATGATATTATGAGCTAAATGATGTTTTTTTACTTCCCCGCTCTAAAGAACGGGGTTGGTATTTATTGTTTTTTTAGTTTTTTAGTCTTTTTGCTTCTTCGTTCATCGATATTTTTATGATGACCGCTAAGCAATATTTTAGGGACTTTCATTCCTAAAATTTCTTCTGGCTTGGTGTATTGTGGATATTCGAGATTGTTCATGTTTTTTGTGATATTGTAACTTTCGTCTTGTCGGCTTGCTTCTTCTTTGATGACTCACGGGATGAGTCTAGTTATCGCCTCGATCATTATCATAGCTGGGATTTCGCCGCCGAGTGTGATATATTTTCAGATGGAAATTTTTTGAAATTGTTTTGGATATTTTTTTTTCATATATTGCTCAAAACGATAGTCGATACCTTCATATCTTGTGCAGACAAAAATAATATTTTCTGACTCACTCAACGAATGGGCTGTTTTTTGGGTGAAAACTTCTTTGCTTGGGGACAATAAAATAACCTTAAAGTCCAAAGTCGAAGGTCTATAATGTCATCAGGTCTTTTGTTTTGACTTTTGACTTTTGACTTGAAGGCTTTTGACCATTGATTCGACTGCGTCGATGGCTGGTTTAGCTTTCATGAGTAATCAAGCTCCTCAGCCGTAAATACT
>JBAZRN010000019.1:0-20341 GCA_041663325.1 Candidatus Absconditabacterales bacterium
GGCATAATAGAAGAAAATGTGTGGCTAAAATAGATTGAAACAGTAGAAGAGAATTGCTTTATCTACTGTTTTTTTATATATGGCAAATAAAATCTGTAATAAATGTTGAGAAGATAAAATAAAAAAAGATTGAAAAATGAGATGAAAACAAAGATATAAATGCTGTTCTTGCTGATATGTGTTTCAGAATAGTTCAAGAGCGACCAAGGATCTCATGATATGGAAAGATTTTAGTGAATGAAAGCAGACCTATCAACAGCTATCTTGTAAATATAAATTAAGTACTCGTAGTATTCAAAAGCATTTAGATAAAGTTTCAGTTAAAAAAAAGAGTTAGTCCCTCAAGAAACAGTACTAATCATAGATACCACTTATTACGGAAGAAAATATGGTATAATGGTCTTTAGGAGCTATGAGTTGAAGGAAAATTTATTATGGAAAGAGGTGAAATGGGAGACATTTCAAGCATATAAAGATGGTATCAAATACTTACAAGATCAGTGATGGATTATAAAAGCGATTGTATGTGACGGGAAAAGATGATTGTTGTGATGACTAAATCTTCCAGTACAGATGTGTGTTTTTCATCAAAAGCAAATCATGAGAAGATATATAACCAAGACCCCGAAATTAGAAGCGAATAAAGAGCTTCAAGATATTTCGTGACTAATTTGAATAATAAAAAAAACAACCATTCAGGAACGGTTAGAAGATCGACACAGGAGATATAAAGATTTTTTATTAGAGAAAAACAATAAGGGAAAGTACGTTCATACCAGGACTAGAAAGGCATATAGAAGCCTAAAGAATAATTTACAGTATTTGTATACATTCAGTGATTACGAGTGAATTATCGATATTCCCAAGACTACAAACTCTATAGAATCAACATTCTCTCATATGAAACAAAAGGTATGATTACACAGATGATTAAAAAAACAAAGAAAACTTAGGTTGATAGATCAATTTCTCTGAAAATAGCCACACAAAAAGTTCTATTATCCCTCATTTTGCTTTAAATGTCGTGTATGTTTTCTCTAGTTTAGGTAACAAAATATCCTTCATCAATAGTTTATTGATTATTCTGTTCTTATCTTCTTTGATTCAATTCAATAGCATTATGATACTTTGTATCTTTTTTGGTGAATATTTTTCCGATGTAAGCTCTTGAACTAATAATTCCTCTTTTGTTAATATTCTCATATCTACAAAGCCTTCTGAATTTATCAATTTTTTTTTGATTTCATAAACTTCTTTTTCTTGTTCTGATAAATTGTTGATTGATAAAGTTGTATGTGTCTTATTATCTCATCTATTCAATGTTTCCATATCTCTATAGTAGAATCATAAATATTATTTTCCTAAATATTTTCTTAGTTTATAATCAATATCTCCAGCGCTGTAAATAACGATAATACTGTCTTTTTGCGTTTGCTGGATGGCTTTGGTGGCGACTGAAAAATCTGTGGTGTAGGTTCATCAGCATGCGTTAGCAAACTTTGTACCTAAATCATCAAGTGTTTTGATGTTCAGGTTTTGGATAAATGCGTGATGAGCGATGAAGTCGTTGATGTTTTCTCTCGCCGCATAGATGTCGTAAATCAGAATATTGTCATATTTTTTCAATGCTTTTACAAAATCTTTTCGTCAGGTGAGAATTCTATTTATCTGATGCGGTTGAAAAATAACGAATAATTTTTTACCAGGAAACTTGTGTTTCAATGCCATGTAGCCGAATTCGATAGAGGAGGCCATATGCCCATAATCTGTAAATATTTTCGCTCCATTTTCATTGTTGGTTAGATATTCCATTCTTCTTCGAAGTCCCCCAAAGGTCTTCATTGTGCTCAATATTTTTGTCTTTGGCTCTTTGCATAATTTCGTCATGAGTTCAAGAATCAGTGATCCGTTTACGTCGTTGTGTTTTCCTCGGATGTGATTGAATGGAATTGATTTGATAGAAACTTCTTTAGCTTGAAGCTTAAAGCCATCCTCGGCTGGTAAACTCAAAGCCTGAAGCCCCTTTGGAATTAATACTTTATTTTTTACTTTATCAGCTAATTGCTTGAAGGCCGAAAGATAATCTTTCATATCTTTGTAATAATCGGTATGATCCAGTTCTAAACTCGTTATTATAGCATAATCTAAATCTAAATATAAAAAGTGTCTTTTGTATTCGCATGCTTCTACTAAAAAGCTTCGTTTCTTGATCAGTGACGAATTAACAAATTCCCCTCACCTCCTTTGTCAAGTGGGAACGAGTGACGAGAAGTTTTTACCTGTGAAAATGTAGTCGAAAATAGTTTTGATATCTTTTTTGGCTTTGGTATTTATGACGTAACTTTGGGTGTTGAATCCTGGCACGAGAGCTCACAAGATTCCTAATCCAAAATTTGGCAATACTCTTTTTGCAGTATGGATCGCTAGGGCGGTTGATGAACTTTTACCGTTGGTTCCTGCAAATCCTATCGTGGTAAAATATTTAGAAACTTCTCCAAGAAATTGAAAATAATTCAGGATGACCATCACTTTTTTGCTGGCTTTCATGATATTCCTTGCTTCGAGGACTTCCTCGCATTCAGCGACTGCTTCAGAATAAATAACAACATCACCGAGGTGGACTTTATATTTTCCATGACCGATGATTACGTTCAGTCATTTTTCTTTTAGCTTATCCGTAAGCTGACTTTGATTTGCGTCTATACAGACGATGTTGGTATATCATAAATCATGGAGCATTCCTGCCACTCCAGACATTCCTGTTCATCAAGCTCAGACGAGGACTATATTACTCATTAATTATAGATGATAAATGATAAATTATAGATGAAACTGTAGTGAAGATAGTGAGAAAAACAAGAATCTAAAATTATTTTACTTGACTTCTCTATGTAAATGAATATAAAAGAAAAAACAAAAACATATCATTATGGCAAATAAAAATTTAACATTAACGCTTGAAGAAGCGTTGGAAAAAATCCAGAAAGGTCAATCTATAGACTTTGTAGAGCTTATAGGTCATGGGTCAATTAACATGTGTATCGACTCCATGGATAAATTCAAACAATATAGAGTGAAATATAAAGGTCGTACGGTTATGGCTTTTGAAACGTACCAGGATTACTTGGATTTGAAGAATTTTGGAAATGGAGACTTCCCCAGGCATTTCTTTAAATTGTAATTGATGTTTAATCGTTAAACTTTGTCCATTGCTGATATTTCGGTGATGGATTTTTTTAAAAAAAACTTCAAGGATAGATAATCCGAGAAGTGCATTTAATTCAAAAAAGATTTAATGTCTGGGTCTGTTAATCCATTTCTCTCTTAATTCATTTGCAAAATTGATATTTTTTTCTTTTTCTGCGGAGAAGTATTGATCAAACCTTTTGAGAGCTTCAACGGATTCGGAGATTTCTTCCCTTTTGAGGGCAGATTGGGAAATTTCATTTTGATTTATTAATCTCATAGTTTTATTGGCGGGTGCTATAATTTCTGACAGCATACCACCATCTAAAAAATGGTTAATGATAATTTCAATTTCCAAATCATTCCAGTGATTTTGCTTAAGATCCTCAATCGGATCATAATGTTTTGTTTCCATAGTTTTCTATAATTTTTTTTCATTTTATTGTTTCTTTGAGTATGTTATTTTGTGGCGTAATTTTTACTAAGTCTATTTGATTATTTTTACCTGGAGAGGGACTCGAACCCTCACGTCCTTACAGACACCAGATTTTGAGTCTAGCATGTCTACCAATTCCATCATCCAGGCATGATTACAATCATTTCAAAAAGTCTTTTCATTGTCAACTCTTGAAATATTTTTCTCTTATTCTTGCCTCCGATCTTGTCGCAAGTTTTTCTGTATATATAAGTGTAAACGGAGCATAAGGTTTTGTTGTCTTTTCATAACCACTATTATGTTCTTTTATTCTTTTTTCAATATTATTCGTCATTCAAACGTATATGTAATTTTTTGTATTGCTTTTTATCGCATAAATCGTGAACATGTTGAATTGTTTTTATTGATTAAGATATTTATAGCCACCAGATTTTGAGCCTGCCTGTGGTAGGCAGGTCTAGCGCGTCTACCAATTCCGCCATCCGGGCTTATTATTTAGCTGTGACTATTTACGAAAATCTTAGTAAAAATCAATTGATTTTAGGTGTTGATTATTTACATATCATGTGATGATTGTCTTCATCATATTTTTATACGATAATTTGACCGAATCATGGACTTGAATAAAGTAATGATTATCTGAAGAGCTACCAACAATTTGCAGGTAAAGACCATCGAAAGCAGCTGAACTTCTGTAGTGAATTTTACTGTTGCGACCAACAGAAAATTTAAAAACAAGGAAGGAAATGTGCTTGAAGATGCAGAGTACCACAGATGTGTAGCTTATGGAAAATGAGCTGAAGTGTTGGCAAAGTATTTGAATAAAGGAAAAAGAATTTACATCGAAGGAAGACTTAGAACAAGAAAACGACAAGACAGTGAAGGAAAAGACAAATTCTCTACTGAAATTATCGTTGACAACTTTATCTTTTTGGATCCAAAAGGACAAGGAGGAGATGATGATCATGTATTGAATGTTGCTGATCCTGTAGTCCCTGAAGACGAAGATGTACCATTCTAGACTTATCAGCAGATAAGCAATTAAACGTTAAAATGACTAAATATTATACGTTGATACTTATGTATACATTCAAAAAGTATCAGTATTTTGGGGTCAGCTATTTTTATACATTAGATTTTGTAGATAATGACATTTAAAACGAGAATAAGATATTTTTTGTTAGATCTCTTTGATATGGTATCATTTTTAATATTTGTAGGATGAATAGTATTATTTATCAGATTTTTTGTCGCTAATCCTTATACGGTTGTTGGCGCAAGTATGGCACCTACGTTTGCAGAAAATGATTTTATTATTGTAGATAAAATAACCCCCAGGTTTAGTCAACTTCAAAGAGGTGATGTTATAGTATTTGTACCTCCTGGAAAGACTATTCCTTACATCAAAAGGATTGTTGGACTTCCTTGAGAAACCGTAAAAATCAAACATGACGGTGTGGAAGTTTGTACAACAAAAAACAATATAGAACAATGCAATACGCTTTCAGAGTTATATTTATCCTGAGTAAAAACTGAGGCAAGATGCGGTGTTGATCAATTTAAAATTGATACGTGATGATTTTTTGTGATGGGAGACAATAGATGATTTTCTACTGATTCTCGTTGTTGTTTCGGATTAGATTGCTACGAATGATCGACGTATGAAGTGCCATTCGCTAATATTATCGGTAAGGTATATTTGAGATTTTTTCCTAACTTTCAAGCTTTCTAAATAATACTTTTTTATTCTTAGTGTGCTCGTATGAAGATCTTTTCAAATTTTGACACTAAGTTGAGACAAAAAACATTTGCGGAATATCAAGAACACTATGGTCCTGAAAATGTTCTTTGTTTTTGAAGAAGTATACTTTATTGGTGGAGTAAGTGTTTTTTTTGGTTCTTGTTCTATACGTTATTAGCTGTTGTTACCTTGATTTTCTTTTATAAACGATTGAATGGGTTATATTTTTGGTATTTGGTGACCATTATTGGTATTGTTTATTTCTTTGCCATGTCTCCTAAAATAGGGAAATATATCGATTATAAAATGGATTTTATTATTGTGATACCAAATTCTATCATGATGTATGATCAGTGAGGTTTCTTCAAAAGAAATGTGGTGACAATTAGTGCGCAAAGTATAAAAACTATCACTATCAAAAAATCAGGATTATTTTATAGTATGTTTGATAATGGTGATATTATTATTTTGACGGAGGGTGATACAGAACATAATGGTGAAGTTAAATTTCGTCGAATTCCTAGACCAGAAAAGAGGAGAAATCAGATAGTAAAAGTAATTGGAATAGATCTTCAAGCTGATCAAAACCCACAAATATAATGAAAAATTTATCTTCTAAAAGTTTCCTCCTATGAAGCAAGTACAAGAAACGCCACGTATTCCTTATGATATCTATGAGTCTCCCCAGGAGATTGTCATTTTGTTACCATTAGGATGAGTAAAAAAAGAGACGCTCAAGCTTGGTATCAAAGATTATAGGCTTGTGATTTCATGAGAAAGAATCAAACCAAAAGTAAAAGATAATCTGATTCCTCTCAAAGAAGAATGTTATCGATGACCGATAGACCAAGTTATTGATCTTCCTCCTCAGGTGTATTTTGCTAAAATTCACAGTAAACTTACCCCAGATAATACTTTACAAATTATTGTGCCAAAAGCATTGATACCAGAAAAAATTTCTCTCGAAGTAGAATATGATAAATAAATTTAGAATTTAGAATTTAGAAAACTTAATTTAGAATTTAGAAAACTTAATTTAGAATTTAGAAAATTTAATTTAGAAAATTTAATTTAGAAAATTTAATTTAGAAAACTTAATTTAGAAAACTTAATTTAGAAAACTTAATTTAGAAAACTTAATTTAGAAAATTTAATTTAGAAAACTTAATTTAGAAAATTTAATTTAGAAAATTTAATTTAGAAAACTTAATTTAGAAAACTTAATTTAGAAAACTTAATTTAGAATGGGGGCGATTTAGTCCCTTTTTTGTGTTATAGTAGATAAGTAACCTGTAAGTATTCATCGTGGAATGAAGAAGAGGTAGTTGACCATACTGTCTTCGAAAACATGAAGAAACATTCACATGATAAGTAGGGAAACTCGTCCTATATTTAGTCATTTCCATATCAGGTATATTATTTGTTCATTGGTATATGTGTGTACGGCTTTGAAATTTTTTTGTATTTTTTTCGCCAATCGGATGATTTGGAAAACAAATATCGCTCGCAAAAGAAATCATATAGTACCGATATCAAGCATCAGTTGGATATAATAGTTTTCTGGCAAAATAGTTCCGTTGTGATTTATTGCAGGACCTGATGTCCCTAATCAGTATCCGCTTGGCTGCTCAATGACATATTTTATACTGCCAAACTTAGCTTGGATATGCCCTAATGTAGAGGCTCATTTGAGCATACTGAGTCCTACTAATCCAGCCAAAAGAACTATTCATATTCCCCATGAGAGTTTTCTATGACTCCTGATTCGTTGGATATTTATTATCGCTAGACCGACGATTCATCAAATAAAAGCTGTCCTGGAAAGCGTTAGTATTATTGCTAAAATCCATAGCATAATTATTGAACTATTGATGATAGTCGTTTTGTTCGCTATAAAAAATCCTTTGATGTTGGTAAATTTTTGCTTGAGAAAGAATATCACTGCTGGTAAAAACGCAATCAAAAAATATCCATAATTATTCGGTCAGGAAAATATTCATTGTCGTCTTGATGTGCCTTGGTATCAGGTTAAATAGTAGATTGGCGGTTTGACTCAGAATTTAAAATCATTCAATGGTCCATATCCGATGTGAAGGAAAAAATCAGGTCGTATAAATTTTAATCCTTGTCGGAGAAATCAAACGATGAGTGTGGTAATCAGTAAGTATTTTAGAAAATTGAGAATTTTTTGGACGCCATATCAAATCCCTCTGCCTTCGGCATCTCCCTTTGTCAAGGGAGAATAATTGGAATCTTTTTTATTTCGGATATGTCCGATGAAGGTTGCGGAGAGGAAGATGAAGAGATAGAGGAGTCCATATTTGATTCCTACGAAAATGTCATATTCATTTCCCTTTGAGTAATGAGATACCTACACCGAAGAGTATAATGATAATGAACGTGATTCGTGGTCGTTTCCATGTTTTGAGATATATTTTAAGTGTTCTGAAGTTCGCTAAACTTATGATAACGAAAAAAAGTAGCCAAATAGCATCTCTTCCAAGCGCTGGTAATTGCGGATAAGCTCATCCTAGTACGCCATATCCGATAACAGTGACGAAGATATGATAGAGCACTACAAATATCAAAAACACTTTCAAAAATTTTATCATAGAAGTCACTAATGATAAACATATATCATGAATATATGTGTTCGTAAAATAAAAACAATGGAAAATTAGCTTGAAGCTTAAAGCTTAAAGCCCGAAGCTAATTTATGTTATTAAAAAGTAGTTGAAAATTGAGGATTAAAAGATACATTTTAGCTATGAAACTT
Source organism: Candidatus Absconditabacterales bacterium (assembly GCA_041663325.1). Lineage (GTDB taxonomy): Bacteria > Patescibacteriota > Gracilibacteria > Absconditabacterales > Absconditicoccaceae > CAJBLF01. The sequence goes on from JBAZRN010000019.1 coordinate 8,140, forward strand.
AGTATTGTCATCCCGACGAGAGGAGATCAGAATATGAAAAATATTGCTGAATGTTTGCAGAGGCAGACCTTCAAGGATTTTGAGGTACTTTTTGTGGTAGACAGAAAAATTACAAATTACGAATTACGAATTGCGAATTACGAATTTTTGAAACAGCGTAATGTCCGTTGTATTACCAATATGACACATGATATTACCTATAATAACGCAAGCGCATTGAGAAATATTGGTATCAAAGAAGCGAAAGGACAATTTATTCAACTGATGGATGACGACGAATGGTTCGAAGATGATTATTTAGAGAAGTCGCTCATGTTGTGGGATGAATATCACGTTACCTTCAAAAAAGATTTTGTTCTTACACCGACCTTGATGTATAGGAAAACGTGAGTAATTCAGAATCAATGATTTTCTCATTTTAGTTATCTCTTATCGAGACCGATTCCCCAGAGAGTATGAAATAAAAAACGAGACTATATTCAAATGTATTCGTGAAATTCATTACTTGCTCCCGCACATATCTTCAAGAAAATCCTTTTTGATGAACAACTAGATTTTGTCTATGAAGACTTGGATTTCTCGTATAGAATTCATCTCGCTGGCTATCCAATTGTTGTTCTTCGTGACTTAAAAATATATCATATGGAGAGAGATAAAACCAAACTTGAACAGGCATGGGTAGGCAATGAATATTCTGCTTATAGAAAAGCAAAACATAGAATGCTCTTCGTCAAAAAATATGGAACTCCGCCCCAGAAAATACAATTTTATCTGCTTGGATTTCGAGGTCAACCTTTACGGCTTATGCTGAAGGTATTCTTCTATGCGAAGTGAAAAGAAAAATGAAAGCTTATCAAGGCGATTTGGAGATGAACATTTGTGTAACTTTAGAAGTTTAGGACTTTAGATGCTTAGAATTTTAGATATTTAGAAATATTTGGTTATATCGTAGTCTGTAGTCTACGTGTTCAATAGTCTAATCATTTCCTGCATTTTGAGGATTTTTTTTTGGTATGGATACACTCTTGTTTTTACTCCTAAGAAATTTGCGATCAAAAATAAATGTAGTCTGCTGCTTATTACCATATTTGCTCAAGCGAGCGTTTTTACAAAATAATCGAAATCATTTTCTCGATCCAATATAGTAAATCGCTGATTTTTTATTTCAGCTCATTTTTTTATTTTCTGCGCGTATCTTATATCGTTGTAATACTCACCTTCCCCTTTGGCAACGGGGACATACATCACTTCACATCATTGATTGTAAAGCTTTTTGACGTCTTTGATGATTTCTGGAAGAAATTTTTCTGCATTTTTATTGAGATTGACAACGACATAGTTCTTTGTGACAAGTGACCCCGGCATCCCGAGGGCAGGCGAGTGACGAGTTGTAGGTAACGATTCATTAATTTTTTTTCGATCATATGCGAAAAAGCTTGTGTCCATAAAAAATTCTACATTATCAAATCCGTATTTTTTTAATTCGTGAACAGTATCATTATCTCTTGCGAAGATGCGTTTCGTTTTTTTTAGGATGAACCTGAAGAGGAGTCTGTTGATGATTTTTTTTGGCACTTGTATTCATCCCATCAAATAACGAGGTTTTTTCATGACAGGAAGAAGCGATACCAATCGATATCGATAGGAGTTTTTATTCTCCTCGGTTATGATTTCTCCTCAGCCGATAATTACTGCATCAGCTTTTTTGTATAATTTTCGCTCTTTCAGTTTTCCTTGGCGGATATATTTTACCCGGGTGCGAATGCCTTTGGGTATCTCAGTTACGAAGGTGATTTTCGTTACATCTATAAACTGGCTGAAGAACTTTTTGAGCCATTCAGGATCGTAAGCAGCGATGATTATTTTTTTCTTTTGCTCAAGAAGTAATTTTACTGTTCATAGCAAAATCAGCTCGTCCCCTAGATTTTTATAGGATCGATTGCCGACGATGAGAATATGTTTTTCTGGGATGTTTAGTTTGTTGGTAACTTTCATATGTATGTATTACGTAAAAAGGACTACTATGGTATAGCAGTCCTTCATTTTTATTCAAGTGAAATTTTTTATGCTGTTGCTTTTTGTTTCCAGAATTTAAGTGTATTGAGATAGGTGCAGTATTCCTTTTTGTAGGTCTCTAATATTGGAGAAATTTCTTTGAGTGATCCTCCCATACCTGCAGATACGATTTCCGTATCGAATTTGAATAAGCTTGGATCAGCGAACTCTATGTCTCCTCATGGAGTAGAGATATGGAACGGTTCTGCAGTAGTCGCTTCTTTATCTTTGCAAAGTTTTTTGATATAGTTTGTAAGGCTTGCCGCCTTGAAGAGTTCGTAGTAACTGCTGAATGATGAAGGTGTAAATCCTTTGAGTGATTTCTTCTCGAGATTGATAGTGGATGTCTGATCATAGGTTTTGAATGTTATCTCTGATCATGCCCCTGTAAGATCTATTTTTTTATCTGCGTTCGGCATCTTATTATAGAAGGTATTGATGGCTAAGAGAAGCTCTTCTTCCTTTTCAGTATTGCCATTGGCAATCGTTTTGATTTTATCTTTGAGTCATGTATTATCTATCACGATTGTTTCTTTGTAAAATACATCTCCTCTTGCATCAAGATCTTTTAGATCATCAATATCTTTACCTTCTCTAATATATTTTTCTACGAGATATTGTGTTTCAGAATTCAATTTATTATATTGTTTTTCTTCCATATATTCTGCTACTGATGCTAATCTTGCTATAGATTCGCTTGCAGTTTCATTAAATTTTTTATCTTTATTGCTATCATCTTGTATGTTATCCCAACTGGTACCCATACCTTCGAGTGCAAGGTCTATCATATGTTTATCGTCATTTTTTCCAATAGACTCAAGAAATTCGGCACCTGCCGTATTCTTTTTAGATCAATTTTTGAATATATTTACTAGTGTTTCGTATTTGTCTGGATCGATTTTCATATGATTATCATCTTTAACTAAGAGTTCTTTCATCTCTCCATAATTCAGTCCATTGAATACTGCTGTTGCTCATGGGAATCATTTACTATATTTGATGCCTGTTTCTGCTTTTTCTATTTTGCTTGTTGTTTTATCTGTGGTTTCAGCTCCTGCTCCTCGTCAAAAAAGATTAGATACTTTTTCTGGAAGCGCACCTCATTTGAAAAGGCTTGATGGTCATTCTCCTGTTCGTGCTTGCGATCAGAAAATAAGTGCTGTAGGAATGCCTAATCGTGCCCGATTTGCTGAATCATATACTCCTGTTTTCTTTTCTTTATCACTTTTAAATACCATTTTAAATGCGCTAGAAAGCATTTTCCATCATAAGAAAATCGCACCACCAGTAACAGCTAGGTTTCCAACTCCTGACCAGAATTGTTTTTGTTCTGGTTTCATATTTGTTTGATCGAGTCAGTATTTACTTAATCCATTTATTCCTCATTTTTTAAATGCTTCTCCTGCACTACTATATCTACTTGATGTATATTCTGTTTGTTTTTTAATATCATCCTTTTCTATTGTGGCTGTTCATATTGATGTTTTTGTGTTTTTTACATTTGGTGTTTTACTTGCTTCTTTATTAGCTTTTTCATATTGTGCAGGTGTGGGTTTTATATTCATTAATGCGCAAAATTCTTTTGTATTTGTTGGTACAAATGGATTTTCTGATGGTTTAAATGTATTTGGGTTGTTCATTACTTTGGTGAGATATTCTTCTAGTTTTTTTAAATCTTGGCTTAATTCTTGCCTTTTGGCTCCTGTAAGTTTCAACTCATCTAAAATTGCATATTCATTATTTACTTTTTTGAGCGCTTTATTTAATTTTTTGGCGTCTGATTTGTCGTATCCTATGATTTCGAAATATGGCGTAGTATCTGCTTGTTCGAGAATGATTTCATTTCTAGCAAGGATGAAATCAGGAGCTTCTTTACTTAAACCTAGATCTTCTATTTTGTCGCTTAATTGTTTAAGCGTCATCTTCATGTCCATTGCATTTACATCATCCATCTCAACTGTTTTCACTTCTTGTTTTTTTCGATCAATGGAATATTTTTTGTCTTTGTTGTTTGCTAATCGCTCTATTTGTTCTTTGATTTTTTTAAGTTCTTTGAGACGTCTCTTGATCTCTGTTTTCTGTATTTTTCGAAGTCCTTTGTCTTTTCTATCATACTTGGTATTGAAAATCCATCATGAAGTTTCAGACTGTGCGAGATCTTTCTCTTGTTCGTAAAAGGCAATCAGTCTTTCTACTTTGTATTTTACGTTTTCTATATCTGTTGCTTTTTCTACAGATGTTTTTACTTTGCTGATGTTTTCTTTGAGTAAGGCAAGATCTTCCTGTGTTTTAGTTTTGATGTATTCAAGTTTCAACCCTTGAATTCTAATCAGTACTTGCTCTTCTGCCGTTCGTTTTTCTTTTTCTCATATTTCTGTATAAATTTTTTGTATCCAGTTTACTAGATTTATCTCTCCATTTATTGCAAATTTATTCTCGCCATTGATGGTGAATATATATTTTTCTTTATCTTGTTTTATTTTTGTGTCAGAAAAAATGTCATCAACTTTATTAATGGCTAATTCTGCTTTGAATTCATCGAATGTATACACGGTTTTATTGCTCTTCTCTCATTCAACTGCTTGTTGTATAGGGAGCTCTTTGGTTGTTAACATCGTTATAATTTATATAAAACTTTGTACATCTAAGTATACCCACAACCAAAAGAATTACCAAAAAACTTGCGCTAAATAAAAAAAAGAGGTTGACAAAAATCTCAAAAGTTGTTGAATCTGTATTTTTGTTACCTATTCGTTGAGTGAAAGCTCTTTTTTGAGGGTATTTTCAAATTCTATAGCTTTTTCTGGGGAAAGCTTCTCGGTGAGATGATAATAATCTGTTATGTGCGTTAATAACTTCGTAAATTCTTGTTTGTCTATACTAATATTGTCATGATATTTTGGCAATAACGATTTTATATAATGTATATATCTGGTTAGATCTATGTTTCCATCGAAAACAAAGATATCTTGATAGAATGATTCTAGTCCCAATTCTTTGATTTCATTTTGATAAAATGGTACAAACATCCCTACAACAACTATAGTATTCATACTTTTTCTCAAATGGACAAGATCTGTTTCTTCATGTCTGGTTTTGAAAAATGTATGATATATCTGTTTTAGCAGGTGATCGTTTCTGATGTCTTTGAGCAAAAATGTAAGAAATTTGGCAAATTTGCTATTGGTTGATTTATCGTTTTTGATCTCTTGTCCTACTTGTTGGGCTTTTTTTTGGTCTGCTTGGACTCTTCTCACTGCTTCTTCCGTTACTTTGTTGGTATCTTCTCTGACTTGTCCTCAGGTATTGATATCATCTAATCCACTACCTCCTATTTCATCTGTCATTGTTTTTACTAATGAGTAAAAATTGCTTATTAATGCTTGGAAATGTATACTTTTGTTCTTGAAATTCAACAGTAATTGTATATACAATCACCACACGATTTTTTTTGTTGTATCAAAAATACTCATGGTGAGGTGGATGAGTGGTCGAAGTCAGCTCACTGCTAACGAGTCGTACGAGTAATCGTACCGCGGGTTCGAATCCCGCCCTCACCGAATGCAATGGCTCTGTAGCTCAGCTTCCCGATAGATCGGAATTTCACTTTGTTACAGGTTAGAGCGTCCCGATATATCGGGAAGGTCGGGAATTTCAAATATTAACATGATGACGTATGCTCTGATATGTGTATATTCTTGAAATGAGAAATGGAAAATACTATGTTTGAAGTACAAATGATGTACAAAGAAGATTTGTTGAACATCAAGGATGAAAAGTTATTTCAACAAAGAATAATAGGCCACTACAACTTTTGTATTATAAAACATTTACTACAAAAGAAGAAGCACATACAAAAGAATTATGGTTAAAAAAACAAAAAAGTAAAAAAGTGGTTCAAGAATTTATGGCTCTGTAGCTCAGCTGGTTAGAGCGCGTCTCTCATAAGGACGAGGTCGGGAGTTCGAGTCTCCTTGGAGCCAAAGACATGAAAATCACTATAATAAAAAACAACAGGTTAGAGCGTCCCGATCTATCGGGAAGGTCGGGAGTTCGAGTCTCCTTGGAGCCAAAGACATGAAAATCACTATAATAAAAAACAACTGGTTAGAGCGTCCCGATCTGTCGGGAAGGTCGGGAGTTCGAGTCTCCTTGGAGCCAGATGAAAAAAAATAAAGTAAACTTAACAGGTTAGAGCGTCCCGATCTATCGGGAAGGTCGGGAGTTCGAGTCTCCTTGGAGCCAAATTAAAAAGAACACCGTCATTCAAAAATAGCTTTATTTATTATTACTCTACTATCATGGCCAAAAAAAAGTGATGAAGAATCGTTGTAGCGATGCAATGCAAAGAATGTGGAAAAACCAATTATCACACGAGTATAAACAAGACAAATACTCAGAAATTGGAATTGACAAAGTATTGTAAACAAGACAAGAAAAAAACAGCTCACGTATCAAGAGAAAAATTGAAATAATTTCCTTATTTCATTAAATTTTTTAACCACCGCTTTGCGGGGTAAAATCACACAAAAAAAACGATTTTATTTTTTTATACATTTATTATGTTAGTTATTAGACTTTCCAGACATGGAAGAAAAAATTTAGCTGTTTATAGAGTTGTTCTTTCTGAACATACTAAACCAGTAAAATATTGATACAAAGAAGTCTTGTGATCATATGATCCTGTAAAACACACCTTGCAAGTTGATGTAGATACTATTCTTGCGCGGATCAAAAAATGAGCCCAGCCATCAGAAAGAGTGGCAAAGCTCTTACTTAAAGAAACAAAAAATGATTTCTTTAATAAGTTTATCGAACATAGAGAAAGAAAAGGAATAACGAAAAAAGAAGAGAAGAAATAATCCTACCGATCATGGTGTCTCAGTATGAAATTTTATTTTTTTCTGTGCGTTATGAATTCTATATATGCTAATGCTGATTTTCAAAATGTCATCTTGACCGTGTTGGCTTTGGTGGTGCTTTTGGTAATCGTTTGATGTATGTATACGTTTATTCGTGCTATTATTATGTTTATTTTTTCTAATAGTAAGGAAGAAAATAAGAAAAAGTGACGAAATAGTATAAGATTTATGATTATTGGTGTCGTTTTGACTATTGTACTCTTACTTTTGGTGCCTGTTGTGCTTAGACGAATGAAAGTTCCTAAATATGACGTTTATACTCCTAAAAATATTTTTAGTAGAGCGGGTGAACTCATAAATGGATTGTTTAATCTTGGTAATGTGATCAAACAAAGTCAAACTAATAGTGAGTATCGTGGTGAACTTTACGATAGCAGTGTAAATTCTCCTTCTAATTTACAACTTCCCCAACCTATTTCGAGTGATGCGTACAATCTCTAGATTTGAAATGTGTTTGAAAACGAGGAATAAATCATTACTACTTCTCATAATTGTTAATTGTTTTATAATTTTTTTGTTTAGAGATGCATAGAAATTTTAATCTATCTGAAAGGATTTCAAAAATCGTTCAAAAATTCTGAAGATTTACTAAACATCAAAAGGTGTTTGTTCTTTATCTTTGGGCTCTTGCTTTTTTTCTTATTGTTTTGCCATTGATCAAAATTTCTCCCGTTAATGATATATCACATTCAGTTTGGTTGTTTAATGGGCACTTATTTAAAATATTATTAATTATCATTGTAAGTATGGTTGTCCTCTTGAGTCGAAACATGAATTTTAAATTTAAAAATTTTGTTATTGGATATTTTGGTTTTAAGGAAAATGATTCGCTCTTCAATTTTGGGTTTTTGTGGATCATAGCAACTGCTTTCTTGGGGATGGGTGATGCTATCAGTGTTGTAGGAACAACTACACAAACTATTAAACTTAGTTGAGCATATTATTTCATCCAACTCTTTTTGCTTTTATGACTTGTATTGACTTTGATATCTGTGCTTAAGCATGCTAAAGATAATTCCAACAAGACCAAAATTGTTAATGTAGTAGATGAAGATGCCATGAAATCAGTTCAGCATAAAAAATCTTTTAAGGGACTTTTTGATGAAGAAGAAGGCGAAGAAGAACAACCAAAAGAACATCATTTCGAATAAATGACAAAATGATAAAAAAGCTGTCCGATAAACATCGAGACCAGGTCGCGATGAAATAATGAAATGCTTCTTGTCTGAATACTATCTTTATTTTGTTAACATTATTATAATGGCTGGTATAAATGATAAATGTATATGATGTTGAACATGTGCTGCAATTGCTCCTGAACTTTTTAAAGTAGAGGGCGTTCCTGCGCAACTTATTAAACAACCAACTCCTGAAGATAAAAAAAAATATGATGAGGCACAATCTGCTTGTCCTGCTGGCGCTATTGAAAACTTCTAATAACAACTGAATATACTAAAAATCAACAATCCATGGTAGAGAAAATTTGTACTGGATTGTTTTTTTGTTATCTCGCAAAATTGCTCTTACTTGATCGTTATTAGTGAGATCGTTTGAAAAATCAGCAAACTGGCAAGGACATTGGTTGCATGTTCCTATTGCTGGAATATCTATACATAGTTTAACATCTTGAGGGCAAGTTGCACATGTTTCTCATGGGTCTATAATTCCATTCCCACATGAAGGAACACCGCATGTTCAATAATCTTGGGGACATGTTTTACAATCTTCATTGGGTTCTTTTTTACCGTTTCAACATATTCAACAGCTAGGAATGTCTGCAGGACAGTTTTTACAGTTTTCTCCTTCTGCCTGGATGCCATCTCCACAAACAGAAGTACAAGTTCATATATCTTGAGGACAATTATTGCAGTTTTCACCTGAGTCACTACTACCGTTCCCGCATGAAGTCAAAGGAATAGTAATATCTGTAGGTTTTATAATTATAACATCATTGGTAATCCCAAGCAGAGGAGTTATTCCTTGCTGGTTGCATCCAAGTTCTAGTCATATTTCTGGACAACCATCTTCATCGTTTATTCCATTCCATGTTTCTTGGATAGTCGGACAGAGATCTTGTATATCCGGTATTCCATCACCATCAGTATCTAGTGTTTCTCAACTACTTAAGATTGGTGTAGCGATTTGCGCATCGCCAATACCGTCCTGATTGAGATCAAGCTGATCAGCATTGTTATTGAATGGCGCGTTATCAAGTGAACAAATTCCTTGGTAATGTTTTGCTAATATTTCTTGATTGAGATTTGCATTTGGTTTGCTTGGATCGCTTTCATAGGAACAATCTTTATTTTCAAAGTTTATCAATCCAAGAAGATTTGGTATACCATCTCCATCAATATCACTATCACAGATATCTGGTATCCCATCACCATCCAAATCACATCTATAACTTTTAAGATTTCATTGTATTTTCGCGTCTAAGCAGCTGTCAGTTCCGTTGATTGCGATAGTTGCTTGGGTTTTGAGATAGGAACATTGATTGATATATATGCTATCTTGAGGGGTCAGTATTCAATTTTTTTGATATGAATGAACAAATAAACTTGGCATTTTTTCTGATCATGCCTTTTTCTGAGTTATTCCATCTGCAAATTCTGCTATTTGCATAAGCGGTGTTTTGAGAAGTGTTCCTATAATACGTGTGGAAAAGTTTATCTTTTGCCCTATATTTGCAATCAATTGGGACGGTGTCATAAGTAAGGCATATGATGCTAATAGCGTTTTGTCTGAAATATTTATGGTAATAATGTTTGTTAATTTTTTCCCGTCAGTAAGTGTTATGGCTTGTGTGATTACTTTTTTTCCTGCATTAGTATAGCTATATTCTGTTGTGAGTGTTGTATTGTTTTTTTTAATGCCATCTCCGAAGTCTCGATCTACGGCGACGATGTCGGTTTGGCTAATGTTGTAGGTGTTGGTATCGAGAAGAATTTTTTGATTAATTTCAGGATTTATTATATTGCTTCTGAGTAATGCTCATTTTCCTTCATCTATTCCAATTGTAAAATAACTGATACCTGCTAGTTCTCCGTTTTTGTATCCCTTTACCAGTACTGGGTTTTCTCATGGCTGTTTAAATATTCTTTTGAGACTTTGTCCAGCAGCTTTTTTGGAAGTAATGTTCTCTTTTTGAAATATCCATTCTATTTCGTCAAAATCTCCTAGTAATGATGCAGAAAGTGTGCTTTCTGTGCTCCCTTTTCCTCCGATTGCACTTGCTCTGGTTTGTAACGCTTTACTATCTCCTATTTGTCCTCCTATGATTACGATAACTTGCGCTTTAGCTTCAGTGTTATTTCATTTGGCAATTGCTTGTACATTGTACATGCCTGGTGAAACGAAGGTGTGATGTATTGGCGTTCCATTGCCTTGTGTTCCATCTCAGAAATCTCGATGCACTTCATATACATTTCCTTTGCTTATCGCAGTAAATGTTGTCGTTAGCGGCGCACTTCATTCCAGTTTATCAATGTTAATATAAAGTCCTATCTGATTGCCTATATTTTCGCATGCGTCTCCGATACCATTACTATTTGTATCTTCTTGTCCAGTATTTACGATAAACAAACAATTATCCATTGCTTTAGTCCGTTTTGATATATCAATTTTCCCTTCTTCGTCGACGATTCCTATAGGGTTTTTTATTGTGTCTCCATCAATATCATCATCACATACATCTCCCATTTTATCATTGTCGGCATCTTTTTGTGAGGGATTGTAGCTATTTGGACAGTTGTCTTTAGCATTGTCGATACCATCACAATCATAATCATTATTAAATACACAACTGATTTTTCCATTGAGTTTGAATAGGGTATCTAGGACTGTTTTTCCATCAATATTTTTATCGATATTCTTTCGTTGGTTTTGATCTATATTTATGATGCTTTGATTATAGAGCAGATTGAGCTCAGCAACTGGCCAATATCATTGTTTTATTTTACCAATCTCCTGCATATTGCATTTTGTCAGGTTGAACATGCAATATTTTACATACAAATTCACTTCATCGGCATTTTGAAGAGCACAAATATTTTCGCATGATTTACTTTTTTCCGTAATATTTTTTCTATCATCAGTAGTGAAGTTTTTTACTTCATAACTATCGGATTTTAGTTTACTGATTCGTGTGTTTACTTCTTTTCGATTGAGCGTGAGGTCTTTGTAAATATATTTAGCAAGAATATTTATTACAACTTGAATAAATTCTGCTGTCGTAGTGCTTTTTGCTCCACAAAATTGTCCCCCACAAACTGGACTTGTTGCTTTCGGATATCATCTCATATAGGTGTTATCGCCTACATACGCTACACAGTAATAATATGATGCATTGTTATAGAGTCATCCTCAAAAGCTGATGTCAGAAAAATCTTTACCTGGTGTGGCGGTAAATGTTGACCAGAAATTCTGTACATATTTATTAAGCATATCTTGGTTCGGATTGATACAATCCTTACATTCTGTGATATTAAGTAATCTTGCTACGTCATAACGTGAAATGCTATCTTGAGATTCAATAGTTTTGACGTCTAATCACATAGTTTGAAGTTGACTAGAAAAATCTTCATAGGCAGCGAATACCGATGTTCAAAGCAGTCAAATCAGTGATAGTATCAGTCAGAAATATTTTTTCATAATTCATAAGGTGGGAGGTGAAAGGTACTAGGTGAAAGGTCCTTGCCTGCCCTTGGTGTGCTGGGGGTTGGCGCCTGTTACTTTGTTCCTATTATAGAGTATAAGCAAAATTGTTTTTTTTGCAATAAAGTTTGGTAGTCTTTTACGATTAAGCCTTTATTCGTTATTTTTTAAACGCTTTTCTTGCATCTATATCTGTAGTGTATTTAAACTTTTCTTGTAAATAATTCCTAAAACAATAGAGTCTGATTTGTTTATTTGTTCTATAGTCTATGTTCGCTAAATACGCAAATCTCAAAGATTTTATGCAGGGGAATGATTTTACTGGCACTAAGCCAGCTTTTTTGGAGCACTTGCTAAAAAAACTGGATGAGCATATTGTTAAAAAAGGGAAAGTCCTTTTGCTTACGTTGACCAAAAAATCTTCTGAAGAAGTGACGAATTTTCTCATTTCCAAATGATATAAAGCTTTCTACTTGCATAGTGAAATCGCAACAATTGATCGTTGGGAAATTATCAAAAAATTGAGGACAGGCGTGATAGATATAATAGTGGGAGTGAATTTATTAAGA
>JBAZRN010000020.1:0-20244 GCA_041663325.1 Candidatus Absconditabacterales bacterium
TTTTAACCTTTTTAGCTTTCTTCACTTTTTTAGGAGCTTTCTTCTTAGCAACTTTTTTAGCTTTTTTAGGAGCCTTTTTTTTAGCAACTTTCTTAGCTTTTTTAGCAACTTTTTTAACAGCCTTTTTAGCTACTTTTTTCTTAGCAACTTTTTTAGCTTTCTTAACAACTTTTTTTGCTGCTTTTTTAGCAACCTTCTTGACTGCTTTCTTAGCAGCTTTTTTAGCAACTTTCTTTGCCATTTGTGAGTAATAATAAAAAATAAAAAGAGAATTAACGTACTTGTTATATGCTATATATGCGTAAATGCAAGAGAAAATCTAAAAACAATTACGAATTATAAATTACGAATTACGAATCATACTGCGCTTAAGAAGCCATATTTACTGTGTTCTATCCTTTGGTGAAAAATATTTTGTGGACAAAAGATAAAAAAAATTATTTATACTGAACTGCTTTGGTAGTTAATGTAGTTTTGATTGTTTATATTTTTTCTTGTATAAAAAAAGGAGACTCATTCAGCCTCCTTGAAATTTATTTGGCATTGATTTGGTATTGATCCATACTTTTTTAATGGAATGTCCGATAAGTGTTATCAGACTTCCTATTAGTATGGTTTTTATCGCGTTTATGCCGACAAAACAAAATATCTCTTTATCGGTCACGTAACGCATTCCTGGAGATGGTGCCTGGTTCGAAAACATTACTATCATTACTACAATCCATATAAATATAGTACTACTTATAGTCGCTGATAGTTTATATGATAAGTGCATGGTTTGTAATGCTCCTATCATGAATGGCAGCGCTCCGAAAAATGCAAATATACATAGTAATGGTGGCCAGTATTCCTGTAATGGAAGTTGTAAGCAGACTATTTCTATAAGAAAGAGAATGGGAAGCCCGATAATCAGCGCAATCACCTTTCTTCTGATTTTTTTCTTTTGTTTGAAATAATCAGTTTGAGGTCCTTTGAAACCTCTCCAATAAATTTTTTTGTTTTTTGTTTTTTTCATGATTGATCAATTAAATTTTGAAAACCGCCACCTGAGGGTATAATAGAGGTATGACCTTTATATTCTCAGTACCCATCATGAAACACCTGTCCATAACTGAAAGAGATCAAATACAGATATTGCTGTCAAGATGATGTACTCATAGAGAAATTGCATTGACCTTATGAAGACATCATAAATCGATTAACGAGGAGATAAAAAATAATTCCGTGAAATGAAAATATATTGCCAAAAAAGCACATCATAAGGCTTATGTAAGAAGATTGTTTTGTAAGAAGGCTTTTAAAAAGATTAGAGTTAACGATGAGTTAGAACAATTCGTTCGCAAGAAAATGAAGGAAGATTGGACTCCTGAAGAGATAAGTTGAGATTGGGATAATGTTCATAAGGACTTAACAATAAGTACACCCACCATTTATAAATACATTTATTCGAGGTTTTGATATGGATTAACAGATCATCTCTATACCAAAAGAATAAGACCAAAAAAGATGAGACATAAGACAAAAAGACAAAACATTAAGTTTAGGACATTTATTAATTTTAGACCCAAGATTATCGCCTCGAAAAGGGAATTTGGGCATTATGAATGTGATCTGATAATGTGAAGTAAGGCCTCTCCTTGTTGCCTATTGGTCCTCATAGAGATGAAAACAAGATTTAAGATTGTGCATTTATTACCTAGCAAGTGAGCAGACTATGTAGAAGAATTACTTCATAAATATATAAAAAAATACTCAATTAAGAGCATCACATTTGATAATTGAAGTGAGTTTGCCAACCATTTTAAACTATGAATACCTACATATTTTTGTCATGCACACAGCCCACGAGAGAAGCCTCAAGTGGAAAGATGAAATAGAAATATTAGGCGATATTTCCCTAAATGAACAGACTTTAGTAAAGTTACTCAAGAACAAATTGATTTTGCGCTTCAAAAGCTTAATCATAGGCCAATGAAATGCTTAAAATATCAAACTCCCTCAAATATGTTTAAAAAATTACTTTCTCAGGTGGCGGTTTTGACCCTTTAATCTACCAGCGATAAAGAACCAATTTTATAAGCATTAGACAATAAAAGTCAATACAATCAACTATTTTATCAAATCAGGCAAAAAAACCAAAAAATTTGACAGGATTTCTTTTTTGACTATAATGAGATATACTATTTAATCCCTATAGTATGAATCATATAGCTCTTTAATCTAAAAAAACACATGAAACTCCTCCAAAAAATCAACAAAGACTTCATGAAAAAAGGAATCACAACACTTGTCCTTACGTTTTTTTTGATGGTGATGATATTCCAAAAAGATTCCCCTACCAGTCAGTTATCATTTGTACGAAACACTGACGAGGCTTTTGTTCACAATGCAGCTCAACAGCGAGATTATTTATTTCAAGATGAATGAGGACAATCAGTATATCAATGACAAATAAATACAGGAACTACAGCTGCGTCAAATACTACTGATAATCTAATCAATCCTGATGAAGCTGAACAAATCCTAAATGCGACAGGACAATCCTTTACGTGAATGCTTTATACAGGTACAGTAAAAACAGGTACGCAAGTACAAATAACAGGAACAGTAAAAACAGGATATTTGGATTGCGTTACTCCACGAAAAAAGATCGTTAAAAATAAAGACTTCGTCTTAGCATACCAGCAAAGATCAGATGTGAATACGATCTGTAATATAGAGAAAAGAGTCTGTACTGATGGAGTACTTTGATGATCATTCAGTCAACCCTCATGTAAAGAAAATGTAGTCTATACCTACAGAAAAGCTGAAGTAATTTCTTACAACCAAAAAGTACTTAACGAATACATTCAACCAGCAGCCCCAGTAAACGAAGGAGCAAACTTTAATACTGAAGGAAAAATCAACACCACGGAAACACCAACAAACTCACGAAACACCACCAACACCCCAATGACTACTCAAACAGGAGTAACCCAAAAACCTTTATCGACTAAAGCAAGTTGCACAACTCCTCGAGGGCAGAAAATCAAACATGGACAATTTATTAAAGCATACAAAACTCCCCGTGGTTTTATAGATATGCAATGTGAGGTAGAGATTAGACCATGTGTAAATGGAATTTTAAAAGGATCTTTTACATATTCAAAATGCGCATTCCAAAACATAACGTACAGTGATTATCTTCAATGAACTAACAAAGATTTTACTCAGCCAACAGCACAAGATATCAGTCAATCAATAAATCAAGAATTTACCCAAACAACACAAAAATCATTTCGATCATTTGATCGAATAAAATGAGTATTTACCTCCAAATAAATATATCTAAGTAGTAAGTTCCAATACAATCGGACAATGATCAGATCACTCTACGGCAGTTTCGTGGATAATTTTTTTTATATGAAGAATGACATCCTTAGATACCCGAAAGTAATCCAATCTCCATCAGACATTTCTTGGTCTAGCGCCAGCTCTGAATGACCACCAGGTGTATTGATCTTTTTTCTCAGGATTGAAATGTCTAAAAACATCTACATATCCATTGGATTCCAGTTTATCCATCTCAGCTCTTTCTATGGGAAGGAATCAGATATTGTCAGCATTTTCTTTAGGTCTCGCAATATCTATCTCCTTATGGCAAATATTAAAATCGCCGCAGGTAATAATTTTCTCTCCCTTGTCTCTGAGCTTGTTGATGTAATGGATAAAGTGTTCATAAAATTTTAACTTGTAGCTCAGCATTTCTGTGCCGTCTGCCCTCTCTCCTCCATTGGGAAAGTAGAGGTTTAACAAAGTAAAATTCTGAAACTTAGTCTCGATCACTCTCCCCTCCTCGTGAAAATGTTCCACATCATCAAATCTTGAGATTCACGAGATCAGATTTAATGTTTTTTTGTAAAAGGTTGCGGTTCCTGCATATCCTGGTTTCTCCCCTGCATGCCGAATCCGATTATAGTCCTTCATAGAATATTTAAACTCCGGCGATAGTTGATGCTCAAAGGCCTTCACTTCCTGCAAGCAAATAATGTCAGGATCATCCTTTTTGACCCAATCATAAAATCACTTGCCTACCACAGCGCGAATTCCATTTACATTTCGAGAAGCTATTTTCATGCATCAGATGAAAAGATTAAAATATTTCAGATTAAAAGATTATTGTTTACCTGTATACTAAACCGCAAATTTTTTAATTTTCATAATCTTTTAATAATAATTTTATGAATCGGATGATTTATACATTCTTTTATAGAAAAAGTACTTCACGATTTCAACGAGAACTAGATAGATAAGTACCAAACCTATGATAGTAAGATATGCATATGTAGGCATAAAGGCAAATCAGAATATCGGAGCCAAGAAAGGTAAGGTAAAAATAAAGCCGAGAAATACCATACCGAATGTTGTCGTCAGTAACCATTTGCTTGGTCATGATTTCCAAAACGGAATTCTTCTCGTCCTGATGACGTAGATCACGAATATTTGCGTAGCTAACGATTCTATAAACCATCACGTCTGAAACATAGAATCCTTGAAATGAAATACAGCGAATAAGAAATAGAACGTCAGAAAGTCAAAAATAGAGCTGATAGGTCAAAAAGCGAGCATGAAGTTCCTGATGAATTTTATATTTCGATGTTTAGGTTTTTTGATATATTCCTCGTCCACATGATCCGTAGGCAAGGAAACTTGCGACAAATCATAAAGAAAATTATTAAGCAAAATCTGACTTGGTAACATAGGGAAAAATGGCAAAAACATAACAGCTCCTATCATACTAAACATATTTCCAAAGTTTGAACTCAATCACATCATCATATATTTCATCGTATTACCAAATGTT
The DNA here is from genome assembly GCA_041663325.1 of Candidatus Absconditabacterales bacterium. Classification (GTDB taxonomy): domain Bacteria; phylum Patescibacteriota; class Gracilibacteria; order Absconditabacterales; family Absconditicoccaceae; genus CAJBLF01. Next base: position 4,844 of record JBAZRN010000020.1, read on the forward strand.
TTTCTTCATTCAATTACTCACTCCAAAAGCTCTTTGAGTCATTTTTGTACGAGAATAATATCAGCAGCTTCTTTGGCAACATCTATAGCATTACTTACAGATATTCCAACATCAGCGCTTTTGAGCGAAGGAGCATCATTGATTCAATCTCATAAATATCCTACGACGAATCATTTTTTTCTGAGTACGAAGATGATTCTATCTTTTTGACTCGGCGATAATCTTGCGAAAATATTCGTTTCCATGACTTTGATTGCAAGTTCATCATCTTCCAACACATTCAAATCCAAATCTTCTCACGACATAATACCTTCTATAGGGATATCCAATTCTTCACATATCTTCTTAGTAACCAACGGACTATCTCAGGTCAAAATTTTAATTTTTATCCCATGATTTTTCATAGCTATCAACGCTTCTTTAACATCACGTTTAGGTGGATCATAAAAAGCAAGCATACCTACCAATAACATATTTTGCTCTTCATGTTTTATATCTCTAATTTCTTTATTGTCTAACTTTTTAGTGGCTATAGCCAAAACCCTAAATCATTGACTACTAAGATCATCATACACCGAAGTGACCTTTTTAATAAATTCATCATTTACGAGTTTAATCTCGCCTCATATACTATACGTAGTACAAATCTTAAACATTTCTTCTGGAGCTCATTTACTGACCATCTTTTTTCCATCGCCTTGTCTCTGATACATAATAGATGATCTTTTACGAAAAAAATCGTACGGAAGTTCATCTAATTTTTTAATATCTTTAACATCTATATGTTGATAAGAAAGAATAGCATCGTCTAATATACTCCTAATTCCCGTTTCAAAATATCAATTAATATATCACAGTTTTAATACTTCCTGATTTATTTCTCCGAACACATCAATAAATTTCACTAAGGTAATTTTATCCTCCGTCAGTGTCCCTGTCTTATCCGTACAAAGGATATCCATACTTCAAAAGTCTGGGATAGCATTGAGTCTTTTGACTATAGCTCACTTGGCGGCCATCTTTACAGATCACTTAGCCATATTTATGCTCATAATCACTGGTAGAAGTTCAGGAGTGATGCCCACAGCTACTGCAAGAGAAAAAATAATAGATTCTAAGATATCCTTATGATTGATAGCATTGATAAGAAAAATAACTGCTACTATAAATACAATAGCTTTAATAATGAGATATCAGAATTTTTTTGTTCCTATTTCAAAAGCGGTAGATGGTAATGGTCTGATAAGCTGTTGAGCTATCTTTCCATATTCAGTTTGTATTCCTGTGCCAGTTACAAGAAATTTTGCAAATCCAGAAACAACATTTGTTCCAGAAAAAACAAGATCAACAGGTCATTCATCAGTTAATAATTTTTCTACAGGGAAGCTTTCACCTGTCAGCGAAGATTCATTAACGAATAGATCATCAGCTTGAATAAGTATTCCGTCAGCAGGAATAATGTCACCAGCGGACAAAAGGACAATATCACCAGGGACTATATGTTTAGTAGCAATGAGTTTCTCCTGTCCATCTCTGAGTACCATGGATTTTATTTCAAGTTTTTTGAGGATTTCTTGAACCGCTTTATCTGACTTGGTCTCTTGATAATAATTGAGAATCACACTCAAAAAAATCATAAGAACGATAATGACAGAATTTTTATATTGTCCGGTAAATCAAGAAATAATAGCGCAGACAAGCAAAATGATAATAAGCGGAGCTTTGAAATACGATAAAAATTTCAAAATTCAATTTATTTTTTTCGCTTTTTGCACATCATTATATCCATATATCTTTATTCTTTTTTCCGCTTCGTTTGTAGACAATCATCATGCGGTAGCATGAAATTTGGTATACATATCTTTAAGAGAAATTTTATTTTGGTTTTTTGACATAGAACAGATATATGATAAACTATATTTTCTTTAGATTTTTTAAGACTTCATCAATCTTTCCTGACATCAATATCCGTTTATCGGAAGCATTGAATCATATGCGTTTGTACCAATCATATTGATAATTATCCTTGAACGTATAAAAATCCCGTCCGACTACATGGAATTTCTTTTTAGCACATTCCATACCATAGATAAAGAGTTTCTTCCCTATTCCTAGTTTTTGATATTTCGGATCTATGAATATATCTCAATCATTCAAAACATTTCAAAAATATAATGGTTTAACATCAGAAAAAAAAGCTCAAACAATGTTTTTATCATAAACAACCTTTAAAGCAATGAGTTTTTTATACCGATATTCTATGATCTCTTTACTTTTTTTTGGTGTCCAATGTTCTCATTCCTTATTGAATGCCTTTACATAAATTTTTGCAAGCAAGGGGATATCCTTTTTTTGGACAGAAGAAAAAGTAATCATCTATTATTTGAATAATCATAAAACTTTTTCGTCTCTTCATTGTACCATTCCATCAGTTCATCATCATTTGATACCTAGTTCTTCAGCTATTTTTTTTGCAGAGGCGCCTTTTTTAGCGAGAATAAGAAAATTTCATTCTTTGGTATATATAAGAATCGTAGAATCAAAGAATAAGCTTTTGGCTTGAAACGTAACGTTTTTGAAATTAAGATCAGAAGAAATACTGAATATTTTTTCAAATATCTTATCTGAACTGAAATTTTTTGATTGCAGAATATCTTTGATCATATTGGTTTCCAACGATTCTAGGTTCGCTTTCATTTCATCGTATTCTTTGAGCGTCTTATCAAGTTTATCAGCAAGCTGCGTAGGAGTTTTGATTCATAATTTTTCTACTGTCGTATCAAGAATTTCTTGAACTTCATGGATTCTTACAGAAACTTTTGGTCATACTACCGCAGTGATCCTTTTTACCCCAGATGCCACTGCCTCTTGTCCTGTAATAGCAAAACAACCGATATCCTTGGTATTCGCTACGTGAGTTCATCCACAAAGTTCTATAGAAGCAATCTCGTTCTTATGATTGAATACTCTCACGACACGGACAATGTCACCGTATTTGTCTTCAAAGAACGCTTTAGCTCAAAGCTTAATAGCTTCATTATATGAAGTTTCTTTTATTTCTACCGTATACGCATCATAAATCATCTGATTGATATTTTTTTCAATCTCGTAAATTTCTTCAGGACTCAAAAGTCTATCAGCATTGAAGTCAAATCTAAGATAGTCTTCATCTACAAGTGAACCAGCTTGTTTTGTATTATTGAAAATCTTAGCAAGCTCGGTATGAAGCAAATGTGTAGCTGTATGAGCTCTCATCTTTGCGTATCTTTGACATTGTTCAACGATTAATTTCATTGAAAATCATAATAAATAAAATTATTTCTTTGCTTCTGAAGTCAACAAACCAGAAAGCGTTTGCTGTAACTTTTTAGAAGCTTCCTCTTTAGTCACAGTTGGAAGTGCAACAACACCAGAATCAATAGTATCTCAAGTAATTACTTCGGAATCTATAATATCTCATGAAAGAACATCCCCTGTTCAATTAGTAGTATTTTTGCCACCAAGATACAATACAGAAATAAGTCATGTAGAAAGAAGAAAAACAGCCAAGATAATAATAATGAAAAACTTCAACAATTTCTTTTGCGCTGACATGATAGTAAAGTAAATAATAAATAAAAACAGTAGGTATATAGTATAGTTTTAACTAATATTTTCAAGAATAAATACCCTTTCAGCCTCCTGCCGGATTCGCCCCGCAGAATTGCGGGGTACGATACCACTGCTCTGCTCAATTCAACATTAGCCAGAGATGGGAATTGAACCCACGACCTACGGTTTACGATACCGCCGCTCTACCAACTGAGCTACCCTGGCATATTGCACTGTTCGGACCCGAGTGAACATAGTGAACGAGTCCCGCAAAGCGGGAGAACGAACATAGTAAACGAAACTCCAGTTATTAAGCAGAGAGCTGAGCTAAGAAGGCAAGAACGAAAAAGCCACAAAAGACTCTTTCATAGTTCGTTACTATTTATTTCTTTTCGACTATCTTTATCCCCAATTCATCCAACTGATTTTGATCAACGAACGACGGAGCACCCATCATAACATCCTGAGCTTTTCCTGACTTAGGAAACGCATAGACTTCTCTGATATTTTCTTCATCTTTGAGAATCATAAGTAATCTATCAAATCCTATGGCAAACCCTCCATGCGGCGGAGGACCGAATTGGAACGCTTCGTACATAGCGCCGAATTTTTGTTTGATTTCATCCTCTCATCTCCCCACCATTTTAAATGCTTCTAATAATAATTCTGGATTATGATTACGGATAGATCAAGAAAGAAGTTCATATCCATTACACGAAAGGTCGTATTGTTCGGAGTAAATCTCTAATTTATTTGGATTTTTGAGGGCTTCAGCTCATCATTTGACGATAGAAAATGGATTATGACAGAAATCTAATTTTCCCGTATCATCCAGTTCAAACAATGGAAAATCCTCTATCCAGCAAAAAGATAAATCGTCTTTATTTATACTGAGATATTTATCTCTGATGAATATCCTTAATCTTCCAAGCGATGTAGTAACCACGTCATAACTATCTGCAACGAAAAGAATAGTATCTCCTTCTTTAGCTCATGTTTTGGTTTTGATAATTTCTATTTCTTCAAGACTGAGAAATTTAGCGATAGAACCTTTTACCCCTTCAGCATCAAAACTTATGTAAGCAAGTCCCTTAGCTCCATTCTTTTTTACTTGTTCAGTCAGTTCATCAGCCTCTTTTCTACTCAATAGTTTATTTTCAAATCTCATTGCTTTGATAGTTCATTTATTAGTTACCGTATCTTTGAATACAGAAAAACCTGAACTTATGAAGTCTTGCGTCATTTCAACAAGCGGCATACTGAATCTCAAATCAGGCTTATCACTCCCATATTGATCCACGGCTTCTCTATGTTTAAGCCTTTTGAAGTTAACAACAATTTTTTTATGAGGAGATAATGTAGGAATAAGTTCGTTAAGATATCATTCAACAACCGCATAGACATCTTCCTGGTTGACGAACGACATTTCGCAATCAATCTGATAAAATTCGCACGAATGCCTATCAGCCCTCGGATCTTCATCGCGGAAACAAGGCGCTATCTGGAAATATTTATCAATACCACCTACCATAAGTAATTGTTTGTATTGCTGCGGAGCTTGTGGTAATGCGTAAAATTGACCTGGATTAATTCTTGAAGGAACGAGATAATCTCTGGCTCATTCAGGGGAAGAAACCGTAAAAATAGGAGTCTGAACATCTACAAATCCCTTATCAGTAAACCAATTTCTTGTAAACGTAAGCATCTTGGATCTAAAGAGCACATTGTCTAATACTTTTTTTCTTCTGAGATCTAAATATCTATATTTGAATCTGTTTTCCTCACTGGTATTGGGTTCATCAACGATAGGAAATGGCAAAAGTTTAGCCTTGGTAAGTACGTTAACTTCAATCGCATTAATTTCTATTTCACCTGTTGCCATATCTTTATTGATCATATTTTCAGGTCTTGCAACAACTTCTCAAACGATTTGAACAACATATTCTGACTTCACATCAGGTAACTTTACCTTAGCATTGGCTGGATTGTGAGTAATTTGGGTAATGCCATATCTATCACGAAGATCGATAAACGTCATTCATCATAGATTTCTAATTTTATTAACTCGTCAGCAAAGCGTAACTTGAGTTCACGCTTGTTTAGCCGTAAGTTCTCAGCAGGTATGTGTACGATACATCAATCTATAATTTAAAATTTAAAATATTTTTTCTATCGCTATCATAATTCTTTGATCTTTATCTCCTCTTCTATAACTAAAATGCTTCCCGCTGCAACAGGTACAATCTGGGGTAACGATAATATCATCATCTTGTATTCAAAAGGCAGCCGCTGTATCTCTAACGATACCAATCATATCCAGATAAAGTTTTGATTGTTTCGCCAAAAGATATTTTGCATCAAAATGTTCTCTAAATTCAGATCATACTTCATAACAACAAGATTTAATATGGGGTCATACAAATATTTTTATCTGTTTTTCTTTTTTTACTTGAAGCATCTTTATTGTTTTTGAGAGGATTCATGATTTCAATCATTTCCATCCGGCGTGAACTATGGCAAAATATTTTTTTCACATAAGCGCTATCGGTAAGCAATCGGCGACGCGAACTGCTATCTTTTTATGCAACACATTAGTAATTATGGCGTCAGCTTGCTGCTTAACAAAATCCTCTCCTCCCTCCCGCACATATATGTTATCTGAATGTATTTGTTCGCATTTATAATATGCTCACAAAAGATGGTCAATATCTTCATCTTGACGCTCCGTAATACGAATGCGATAATCATCAATGTCTATCGTCTGCATAAAATAATTTTAGTTAAGAATTAAGAAGTTTTATTGATCAAGATGATCTGAGAGCGCATAGAATGCGTCAAGTGTCGCTTGATCAATTATTTTATATACGACTTTCATAGTTGGTTTGTTTGCTGAAGAATTTTTATCGTCTAGATGATCTGACAATGCATAAAATCTTCACATAAGTTCTTTATCAGGTGTAACTGCTTTATGTCTTTCATGGTTCCCCATATTGATAATCTTGACCTCTCAATCTCCCAAAATCTCAATATTTTTCATGACGAAATTTTTAGAAAATTTAAAAATCATCATCAAGCTTTTTATAGAAATGATGACTTTTATCAAGGAATTGTTAAGTTATCTATGAAATAAGAAGTTAAGCTTTCTTCTTTTTAGAAGTTTTAGAATCCATGGAAGTTTTAGATGTCTTTGCTACGGACTCTGGCTTATTTTGAAGCAATGATAATATCTCAGAGACACCGTTTTTTCTTTTGCCTTGTAATTCAGCAAGCTCATTCTGAAAAGAAAGATATTTTTTCTCTATATCAGATAAAGGGAGTTCCATGAGCCTTCTACCTATTTTACCATAATTAGAATTAACACTTCGGATAGAGTAATCATGCACATCATGAATCTCTTTTCATGCAACATCATTAATATCATAAACAATACTATGTATTTTTCACATCAACGCATCTTTCGCTTCTTCCCTTTTCTTATTAAGAGCAAGCGATTGCAATTCCACAGAAGACAATTCTAATCGAGATCTTGTTCAACTAGCTGATGCAGCTACAAAAGCATGATAGACATCTCCTTTGAGAATATTTATTTTTTTTAAGTTACTGTAGAAATTGCAATCTCTCGTCTCGCTAAATTCATTATTCTTGATCTCTTCAAAACCATTTATATCACCGACTAAAGATAATAACTCCATGAATCTACGAGAGTTCTTGCGAAAGATCTCTTGCAGATCTTCTCTTTTGCAAGAAAAATTATTTGAATATTTGCAGCCCAATGTTCAATTAAAAAACAAATCAAGTGATATTATCAATCAGACGACCTCAGGATCATACAGATATTTGGACATTAATTCCTGTCCAAGATTTGGATCTAAGAATGCAGCCTTACAAGACTCACTCTCCTCATCCTGCCGTTGTTTTAAGAGATTCTTGATTTTGAAAAGGCATTTTTCTAATGCATGCAAAAAATGGTTCGTTATTTCTTCAAAATCCTCTTTTGTGAAAATATAACTCTTATCCGATTCAAATGCTTGCATATAATTAGCTATAGCGAATCATCATTTCTGATTGGTTCTATCTTCTCATACTCATTTTATATTTTTGAGGACAAGATTCCTTTTGTCTATCGGTCAATTTACTTTTTCAAAATCATGAGTCCATTTCAAGACGTCACTTGATTTCTGATAGGTTGCAGAAGATCTTTCAGTCTTCATAAATTCATTAAAAAGAACTTTCTGGATATCCTTATTTGAAGTTGTATTCTTTATTTCTTTTCTTTTATTTTTTACAGTATCTCTCAACCCAAATCTATAATTTTGAGCACGAGAGACATCCCAAACCTGATAAACCATCATAAAATATTAAATAATAAAAAAGAGAAGTATTATATATATATGAATATATAATAGAAAGTCAAACATAAAACTATTTATTTCCCTTATAATACTCCCTATTCACTAAATTCATCAACGATGGAATATAGAGCAACGTGATAAAAAACGAAACGATAAGTCACCCGATAAAAGCTATCGCCATCGATCAGAATAATTCGTCTTTGAGGGCAAGGATAAGTAGTCAGATAATTGTTGTTATTTTAGTCAAAAAGATTGGAATAAATCTTTCAGCGATACTCTGCTGGAAGCTATCGACAACAGAAAGTCACTTCTCCTGATAATAATATTTGAAATCTTCTAAATGAATCAATGCTTGGTTTACTCAGACTCCCATCACTCAGAAAATCCCTATCATTGCAGGGAAAGTGAGATCAAATCAGGTCAAAGCCAAGATTACCATAGTTCATCAAACAGACAAAAATACACTGAAAACAATCACAATGGCATATTTGATATTATTAAATTGAATAATCAATACGAGAATCATCAAAATAAGTCAGATAATCATAGCTTTGCCCAAATCTTGTGAGCTTTGTGTTTGAGATGCTATATCTCATCAACTTGTACGTTGCAATCCATCGGGTAAAGGATTCTTTTTGATAATTTGATCAATTGCCAAAGTAATATCACTCAAAGCAGCGCTATTTGTCTTATCGGCTTGAATAGTGATATTTCTCTTACCATCTTCTCTCGTGATAGCGTTAATTTCTGGCAATAATTGTTTCTGCTTAATAATCTGATCCAAAGGGACTTTCCCTATTTTCGTTTGATCTATCGGCATATCAGTAGACAAGAATGCATTCAATGATAACGCATCGCTACCGAAATCAGAAAACTCTTTGATCTGGATACCATTGGATTCATAAGCAGCATTTTTGAGAGCAAGCAAACTTGAGAGAGAAGATAAACTCGTAATGCCAAGCGATTTAGCTTTATCCTCATCCAAAACGTAGACGATCTTTCCGTTCGTATATTCTATAGAAATTCAAACGTTAAATACACCAGGAATAGCCTTGATGGAAGGTAATATTTTTTGAACGTAATCATTGATTTTTTGATAATCCTCGCCGACAATACTAAAAGAAATAGGTTTACCTGAACCTCATCAGGCCTGGATGGTAAAGATGGAAGCATCTTGAAGAAAGGCATATTTTTGTTTAAGGGCAACCAGAAGTTCTTTTTGCATTTGCTCAACTATTTGGAAAGATTTTTTATTTCTCTGTGTCGTATCTACTAATCTTATCGTAAACGAACTGATATTATTACCAGCACCTCATCATCATTGCAATGAATATCATTGTCCAAGATCGATAGAGATATCTTTCACCATACCAGACATCACGGTTTGGAAATATATCAGTGTCGCACGCGCTACTTTAGAGGTATATTCTTGATTGTCAGTCAAACTAATCCCCGGAGCATATTTGAGATTCATCCAGACATTATTAGAATCCATATTTCCCATAAACGAAAATTTTACCACGCCTAACGGAAGCAGTGACAACGCTCAGACAAAGAATGCAAGAAACATAAAAATAATTCATCTGGATCACCATCTCGTTTGGTTTCTGCGATGATATCGGTTGGCGAATTTGACTCCGGTTCTCTCCAAAAACGACAAGGAAGGTGGAGAAACATATATTTGTCATGATTTAAAGAAAAACAAAGCAAGAACAGGCAGAATAATCATGGTGACCAAGAGTGAAATAGCCAAATTAGAAATGATAGTTACAGGCATCGATCTAATATATTCACCGATAATTCAAGTCAGTCAAAAATATAACGGCACAAAAATCGCTATCGTAGTAGAAGTTCAAAACAAAATAGCTCTTCAATAATTTTTAAGCGAATCAGCTATAGCTTCCCAGATATTTCCTGCATGTTTTTGCAGACCGACGACAATTCACTGCGTGATTACAATCAGGTTATCAATCATGATTCCCAGCACCAGAATCAACGCGAATGAAACAATATTATTGAAACTATATCAGATAGTTTTGAGATAAATGAAATTAGCGAGATAGACAATAAGAAACGAAAGCATGATCAGCCACGATGATCTCCGTCCGAGAAAAAGCAAAATAATACAAAACACGAGAAGTGCTGTCTCCCAAAAATTCTCAATAAACAATCCATAGGTTTTTTGAATGCTTTCTTTCTGAGATAAGGTTTCAACGAATTTCAAACTAGGTGTAGTTTTTGCATAATCAGTAATCACTTGTTTGATTTCATCTACAAAGGTATCAAGGCTGTATCCAGGAGATTTTTTTATTTGAAAAGAAAGCGCATTCTGTGTGTCCAGACTATTCACATCCGTAATCACAAACGATTTTTTATCTTGTTGTTTATATCCTATATATACGGAAGCTACATCGCTAAGTTTAATAGTTTTCCCAGCGATATTGAAAAGGTCGTAATTTTTGAGCTGTTCAATCAATCAGGTCAGATTAGTTTCATAATTGGTTATTTCAAAAGAATATAATTTACCAGCGACATCTTTTTTGTCTGCAGGAAATTTCACAAAAGCGCCTTTCAACTGATTTACTATCAGCGAAAAATCTAAATCCAATAACGCTAATTTCTGCTCATCAAAAGTAAGTTTCACTTCTTTGATAGGCTTACCGATAATAGCAACATCAGAGACTCACGGAATAGATTTGATCTGATCTTCAAGCGGTTTAAGTTTATCATACATCACTTGTGTTGGCAATGACCCTGCCACAGAAAACGAATATACTGGCGAATCATTAATATTTATTTTTTTGAGCGTGGGATATTTCACATCAGAAGGAAGCGATGGATAGACCTGATCTATGACCGATTTCAAATCATTGGTCGCATCGACATCGCTTTTAGATTTTTCAAACTCCACCATAACGGTTCCGAAATTATAATAACACGACGAAGTAATTTTTTTGACTGCGGTCACCGATTTGATTCTTTGTTCCAAGGGAATAACTACCTGTTCCTCTATCGAAGACGGATCAGCTCACAAGTACGTAAAGCTAATATAGTAATAAGGAATATTTACGGATGGTTGTGCTTCTTTTGGTATAGTGAAAATACTCATAACTCCATATATTCATATGAACATGGTCATCACAAGAATAGCTACTTTGTTTGTCTTTAAAAAGTTAATCATCGTTCTATGTATTTTCTTTAGTAAAATAAATTTCTATACAACTACATATTTTTCTAATTAATTCAGGATAAGGACGTAATTTTTCCAGATAAGTAATAATATTTTCAGAATATGAAGTAATGTTTTTTAATCGTAAGCTAAGTAATATTCATAGACAATAATCACTCATTTTTCATCTTGTGTATCATTCCATAATAATCCACTTAGTATACTCTTTGGGATAGATGCTTCAGTGACTTCAATGAAGGAAAAATCACATATCTGAAATCAATTGAAGTAAAAGACGATCTCGATGTTTATAACTATTTTCTATAGCAAAAAATCATTGATCGATAAGCTGTGAAAGAAATTCTTTTTGTTCAGCTTCCGTTTGTGGTACTTGTCTAGTTCTTAGACGTTCATCATATACTCCATGCTGTTCAAACAAAAAATCATCAAATTTGATCGGAAATGCTTCTTTTCTTTGTTTATGTGTTCTCAGTAATGAGCCACCTCATTTCTCAATTCAAGATCCGTCTATTGTTTGTTCATGAAGAATTTGGTCCTTAATTTTCTGGGCAGTATGTACACCATTTTGGGGATTATCCTTAGGAGCAAGAAGACTTTGTGTATCTATACCAGAAAGCGTAAAAAACAGATCGGTTTTGATTCTTTTCAAGTCGCTGAAATGAAGCAAAGCAATCAAATCCGATTTCGATTGAACGATGATATCTAAATATTCACTTATATGAGAAAAATCAGTAAACTCTTTATCCTTATCAATGCGAAAAGCATCTTCCGGTGTAACAGAAAGCAATCATCGTCCTTTGCTTTCTTGTATTTTATCATATCGTTTTTTTTCCATAAATAGAGATATAGGTCATAAAAATTAATTAACAATCGTGTCTCATATATTTAATCAACTCAATATCTGCACATAACTATCATCAATATCTCACAAATTTACATACACATTTTCGACATTACTTCCCGCTTTACGTCTCACTAAATTACCTTCTAATCTCGGACTGATATATTGCAAAGGGATTCGTATCTGGTTTTGATCAGTAAGTTGTAAAAAAACAACTAACACTTTTTCATTTTCTTTGAGCGAAAAATTAATGACTGGAATCTCATAGATATAATTTTGCGTCGCAGGATCTTTGTAGGGATATTCATAGATAAGAACTCATGTGCCAAGAAATTGTCCTTGATCAGTAAAAATACTGACTTTACTTCACAGCGGTAATTGCTGATACGAAAATATTTGCAAACTAAGATTTCCTGGATTCATAGGAGATATTTGACAGAGCAAGGTATTAGGTGAGACTTTATTATCTTCACCGATAGCTCTCATTTTTACTACACCATCAACACCTGCATATAAGATTTCACCATCAAGCGAATTAGACAAAACAACAATATTTTGTTTCAACGTAAGCACTTGATTCTTGAGACTGGCAAGCTGAATTTCTTGATTATCAGCAGCCGAAGCAAGCTGTGTCTGTAAAGTTTTTTGCGCAAGCTGTATACTAGCTTTTTGATTTTCTAGCTGCAAAGCGGTTGATTTAGCTGTATTGTTTTCAAGATTAGCAGTATTGATATCAGCGCTTTTTATCTGAGTAGTATAGGTATTTTTCACAGAATCATACGAAGAAGCTAGAGCGTCAAAGGCAGATTTGCTTCACATAAACGTAGTAGCTAAAGTTGTATATAGCGTATAGAGTCAATCAATGGACAATCAAGCGCTGCTCGCCTGAGGTAATGAGCTTGATGGTGTTGAAGCATTGATGCTGCTCGCAGCCAAAGTCATAAAGTCTGACATATCTGAAAGATACTGAGAAAATTGATCCGCAGTCATAGTATCGAAGAGTTTATTAGACAATCTTGAATATTCAGCAATCACTTGTTGCTTCAGTTGAAGATTCTTATCAGAGACAGAAAGCGTAGAACTAGCGAATACATCATTCACTTTTTTCAAAGCATCTTTGACCATAATTATATATTGTTTATATGCAGTAGAAATACTTGTTTTCATCTTGTCTAAATCTATGGTTTTCGCAGTCTTAAGAGAATCATATTGTTGGTCTAATAATTGTTCTTGATATTGTATACTTGATGCACTGTAGGCTTGTGATTTGTCTAAATTATTGAGAAGTGTGATATTATTAGTGTATTGATCGTTGAGAATAGTTTTTTGTAGTGCCAAGGTATCCTCGGTCATCGAGAAAATCGTCGTCAAATTATTCAGTTGTTCCTGTAAAGTGGATAATTGAATGGATGAATTTTGATACGTTACATCATCAGGATTAGCTTGTATTTTTGCAATGATAGTATTTTTATATACCTGTTTGCCAGGCTGACAATTGATATACTCCAAAATGCCTCCTCTATTGGTGAGAATTGTTTTGATACTATCGGCGATAACCGTCCCATATAAAGTCTTTTGAGAAACAGGAGAACTACCTACAACATACGAGGTAGTAAATCATTGCACCGTGCCCGTAGAAATAATGCTATCATTTCCTTGTTTTCCACATCAAGCAATGAAAAAAAGAATAAGTGAAGCAAAGAATAATTTTTTCATGATTATACAAAAAAAGACAAAAGTTACTTTATAACTTTGTTATAATACCAATTTAAGAAATAAAGTCAATACTATGTTACTGATTACACTAAAAAGACGACATAAGCCGTCTTTTCAATATATACCTACAAAATATTAGATTTTATAACACGCTACTCGAATAGTGAACAGAGAAAAAAGAAGGATAATTACTCACATGACAATAGATCCCACAGGCTTTACATAAAACCATTTATACTTGGTATGCCCATAGCTAGGGAATCGGAGCAATACCAATCCTTTAAGGAGAGATAACCATCCAAAAATAGAAAAGAACATAGCCCAACCACCAGTAAATTTCTGATACACACTCAAAAACAAAAGCCCGATAATCATAGTGATAAACGCCCACACTCTGATAATATCAGAGTTTTTGAGGGTTTTGTCTACAATAGAAATGAAAGTTTTTGGAACAAACAATGCTGGCAAGCCAATAGCCAACATAAAAAATGCTGTCCGAAGCAGAAGAAGTTGTGGAAAAGTAAACATAAAAACATATGGTAAAAAAATAAAACTACGAAATGTTTAATGAATCCGCAAGTTTTTGAAGTTCGTTCATATCAGCAGAAACATGCCCAGTAAGTCATCACTCAAATGATTTACCTCATCGGAAAGGATAAAGCTTTACATGAGCATGAGACACTTGTAATCATTCCACCACCATACCAATTTTTTCTACTCATAATCATTGTTTGAGTAATTCAACTACTTCTTTAGTTGCAAGCATAAGTTTAGAATAGATGTCATCATCCATAACAAATATATCTGAATCATAATGTTGTTTTGGCATCACCAACGTTTGTCCTTTGCACGCAGGAAATACATCCAAAAGCGCAATAAAATCATCATCTTCCCATATTTTTACACTTGGAATCTCTCCAGCGACTATTTTACAAAATATACAATCCATATTTACGCACATAATTAGGATAAAAAACTGATATATAATAATTTTTAATACAATAAAGTCAAACAACAAAATAAACTCATAGCAAAATATTCGTATCGAGTTTCATATGCTGGAAAAATTATATCATTAGCAAAGAATGACCGATCTCATGCGTTTGATCAGTCTTGATTTTTTTGTCTGCTTTTGGGATCAAGCCAAAAAGTAGACCAAGCGGAGCATCTTGAATATAAAATATACCTTCGAGAAAATAAAATATTTATTTTGTTGTAAACAAAAAATCGCCGTTTAAGCGATTTTATAAAGGAAAGGAAGAAAGCCGACAAATACACATAAGACGCTCAATAATTACTATAAAGAGAACTTTATAATAAGATACAAAAACATCCGACTCAAAGACCATTTTGACTAGCAACATACAGAGGTAAACCCTGAACTAACACTCATACACACACGTACTGTAATCATCATGATAACGCTAGTTTCATCATAACAACGTTGAAGTACGGAACGTACAAGGAGTAGTAGATTGATAAGCAGTGCTAACTGGTGAGAGAAAGCAAAGTGTATATTCATGACCTTCTTCCTATAGTATATATCAGTAGAAAACGAATATATAGTATTGAGAGAAGATTGTTCAGTATCAAGTATAGTCAGAATTTTTTATTTGTCAAATTTTCGAAGGACTTTTTTTATGGCTATATTTTTAAAGAGAAAGGAAGAGGGAACCAATATATAAAACGCTGCAAAAATCAGACAACAGCT